>JAAYPC010000176.1 GCA_012519985.1 Fibrobacter sp. | reverse complement strand
GTCTGGAAACTTGCTCATGAGACAAAAGGAATCGAACTGGAAAAAATGGTTGGCTAATAACCATCTGTGTTTCGAATGAAATTAAAAAAGGGTCTGTATTTCTACAGACCCTTTTTTAATAGTACTCCTTAATTTCTACTCTTTTATCCCCTATCGTCCTTCGATACACATAACAATGAAGGTCAGGTCATCATGATAAGCAGCTCCCTGAGTGAATGCCTTGATATCCTGAAGAATTTTCCTGGATATCTTCTCAGGAGTGTTGCCGATATCTCCCTCGAGAAGGTTTAACAGTCTGGCGGTCCCATAAGGATCTTTATTGGGATTGAATGCTTCTGTGAGCCCATCAGTGTAAAGAAAGAAACGATCGTTTTCAACTAACGGGATAGAAACTTCACTCAATATTTCTGAAAAAGCGTTTTGGTCAGAGAGAATTCCCAGTGCTATGCCGTTAGTCTCGATAGTCTGCACCTTCCCTTTGCCATCGATACGGATCAGCCGGGGATGTCCAGCCTGTGCGTATGACATACATTTACCATCGGGACTAATGATCAGACAGATTGCAGTAGCAAACAATCGTTCATCAAAATTAACTCTCATGGTATCATTTACTGCACAGAGCAGATTCTTTGCGGATGTTTCGTTGCGGCCCTCATTTCTGAAAGAACTTCGCAGTAGTGTCATTAACATGGCCGCAGGAACACCTTTCCCGCACACATCAGCAATAACTACAATCCAATATCCCAGATCGTTCTGGAAATAATCAAGGTAATCACCGCCAATTTCATAAGCAGGTGAGTAAAGGCCTTTAAGATTCACACCCGGTATAGGAGGTTTGTGATTTGGAGTCAACTGCTGCTGAATATTGCGTGCTGCCTGGAGCTCACCTTTTAGCTGTGCCTTTTCGTTGAGCTCTTTCTGAAAGATGGCATTACTGAGACTGACTGCAGATTGCGAGGCAAGAGTAAGAACCACATTTTTTTCTTCCTCGAACCGGCGATGAGCACCTTTTTTAGCAAAAAACTGCAGATAACCGACAGTTCGGTTATCTGCCAGAAGTGGAATTCCAATATAATAGGGGAAATGACCCAATTGACTCCAAAGGTTTAAGTCAGATACATTCTCGATCCAGTTTTTAATTATTACCGGAGTTGTGCAGTTATGGGGAGAGAATATTTGCGTTGCCTCCTTGAAGACTGTCTGCTGGATCTCCGGAGTAAGCAGGCCGCTTGTTCCTACGCACTCAAACCATTTGTTGCCGCTAATACAAAGAGAGGCTACTGAATCTCCAATAATTGAGTAGAAGGATTTGAGAATTACCTTCGCCAGAGTCTTTATATTGTTACATTGGGCCATCTGAAAAGATGCTGCGGTAATAAAATCGAGTTGCGAAATACGCTTTTTAAGGTTGGCATTGGCCTTTTGAAGATCTAAGGTGCGTAGATGCACTCGCTTTTCGAGCTCGCATTTTGCCTTTTGCAGCTCGTTTTCATACATTTTAATTTCAGTGATATCCCGCGATATTCCAAATGTCCCAACTATCTTACCCTGCTCGTCTCTAATAGGAAGCTTGGAGGTAAACACCCACTTCTCCGGCATACCTTCAGCAGTCTCCCGTTCGAGTTTCCCCAGAACCGGTTCCCCAGTCTCAATAATACGTTTCTCATCTGCAAAAGCTGCCTGTGCATGTTCGGGGGGGAAAAAATCAAAGTCGGTTTTCCCTATTGCATCTTCAGGAGATTTAACGAATTGCATCGCCGGATGTGCCCGGCTGATTCTTGTGTAACGGCTGTTAAGATCTTTGAAATAAATTGCATCTTTTGAGTAATTCAGTAGTATATGGAGCATGTCGCGCTCATGGACCAGGGCTGCTTCTGATTCAGTTAATGCAGAAATATCATGACTTATGCCAAATGTACCAATAATGGCTTTGCTCTGTTGATCTATTACCGGGAACTTGGACACTGTGACCCAGCAGGTTGCACTTCCTTCAATTTCAATTTTTTCTACTTTCCCAATTAACGGTTTTCCACTGGAGATGATCTGCTGTTCATCCTGATAGAATTCTTCAGCCAAGCTGGCAGGAAAAAAATCAAAGTCAGTTTTGCCGATTACACTACTGAGATTTGTGACATTGTGCCGTTTCATCCATGCCTGATTAACCATGGTGAATCGGGATTGAAGATCTTTAAAATAGAGGTCATCTGGTATATTTTGAAGAAAAAGATCAAAATACAAAGCCTTAAGCTGTATCGAAGGATACTCTATTTTAATCTTGGACATCTCAGCACGTGTTTTCTCAAGTGAATTACTAGCTTTAGCACACATTGAGAACCTCTTCATTAAAAATTAAAAGCCCTCTGCATATGTGGCGTGGTACCCCAAATAAGAATTCAGATAATAAACAGCCACATTCAGGAAGCAAATCAGAAATGGTCTATATTGTTCAGACTGCCAATTTTTATAGAGATTATCTAATATGCCACTATTTAATATTGTACCGGTGTTGCCTGGAAAAGGCAATGGAAACTATTGGTGATGCATGGACATTTGAAATCGAAGCGGCAAAAATAGCGGAAGGTTAACCTACTCTTAAGATTCTACTTCAAAGGAAATAAATAAACGTTGACCACCACGAAAAATCTGTAGCACTACTGCCTGATCGTTTTTAATGTTTTTGTCATACTTCTGAAAATCAGCGGGTGAATCAATATTGACCCATTTACCTCCTGAAGCCTTTGCCTGCATGATAAGATCTCCGGGTGAGAGCAGAGTACGCTCATCGAATATGTCAGGGGCTATTCTGGTCACGATTACTCCTGAGAGCTCATCGGGAATTTTATAACGGGATCTGAGAGCGGGTGTAAGTTCTGTAACCCCGATTCCCAGGCGGTTACCCACTTCTCCTCTCTGGGGTCGTGAGCGCTGCTGTATGGGTTGCTGCTTATTAAGCACTTCTGCTGTTCGTTCGATAGGAATCAGTGTAATTTCTCTTTTTTTACCGTTTCTTAGAAGTGTAAGGGGCACTTTCTGTCCCGGCCTTACAAATGCTATCTGATTGCGCAACTGATTCGCATTTTCTACAACTTCTCCTGATACATTTAAGATGATATCACCCGACTTTATACCAGCTTTATCTGCAGGCTGCCCATTAACCACATCTGCAACAATGGCTCCTTCAGTAGTTTTCAGATCCAGAGCTTTCTGCAGCGAAGGGGTTATATCCTGAACAGAGATTCCTGCATATCCCCTGATCACTCTTCCTTCGTAAACCAGATCCTCCATCACCCTGATTGCCAGATTTATTGGTATGGCAAAACCCACACCCATAAATCCACCGGTCTCTGAGAAGATCAGCGTGTTCATTCCCATTACTGCACCATCCAGATTCACCAAAGGTCCACCGGAATTCCCAGGATTGATCGCTGCATCGGTCTGGATAAAACTCTGGAAAGTTAAAGGTTCAACCACCTCTCTTCCCAGTGCTGAAACTATCCCTGAAGTAATAGTCGAGGTCAGGGCGAAGGGGTTTCCTATAGCAGCTATCCAGTCACCTACCTCTAAGCTGTCGGAATTACCCAGATAAACCGGTCTGAGCTCCGGCAACTTTCCGCTAAGTTTCAATACTGCAATGTCACTTAGAGAATCAAAACCGATGACATCTGCAGGGAACAAATTCCCATTAGCCAGAAGTACCTCGATCTTGTCTGCATCAGCAATCACATGGAAATTAGTAAGAATATATCCTTTTCCAGAAACGATAAAACCAGACCCCAGGCTCTGAATGCGACGCTCCTCCTGTTGTTGCGGAGGTTGAGCTGGCAGCGAGCTGTCCAGATGAGTCGGGATCACCGATACCACCGATTGGATCACCGCCTGGGCGATTCTCACAAAAGCTTTGCTGAAAGGTCCCGGATCTACATCTTTTGATTCAACCGGAGCTGAATCGGCCCCAAACTTTATTGATCCTCGCTCTGGTCTCTGGGAATCAACATCTATAACACATAGCAATACTGCTATAACCAAAACAATCCACTTCACCACTGCCCCTTTGTAAGGATGTGTTCTTTTAGCATTGCGGACTGCAATACAAATGCCAGAAGAAACTATCTCGAAAAGATTTCTACTTTGCTCGAAAATGGTACGTGGTGTGCTCTTTTATCTGAAGAGCAGATCATATTATTGGGAAGGGCAAAATTATATATGAATAAGCTGCCATTCAGTTTAAGAATCGGGTTCTTTTTACTGGTATCCTTAACCGGTGCACTTCAGAGTCAGAATAGTTCTTTAGAGCAGTTGCCCATTAGCGCAATGCCTGCCAGGGATAACTCGCTCTTTTATACCGGAGTCCTGGGGACAATACATAAAAGCACAACCCCCAACACAAGCAGAGTTCATGTGAGGGGAGAGTTTAACTTCACTAATGCCGATTATTCCAGAGCCGCTTTTGATGGCGTTCCAGAAGAACTGGGCAATTTCGCATATTCTGTAACCATCGCCCCAATATTTCAGTTGTTAAGATCAGGAAGTCTGTTCCGGCAGATCGCCTTTACTATCGGAACACAGCAGGGGCTAACCGATAATCAGCTCTCTTCAAATCAGCTTCAATGGTGGTATGAAGCTAATTTTTTCTCAGGATTTGTGTTTGTCTTTCCCCACAATATCAGTAGCGCCGTTTCTTATTTACTTGCAACAGTTCCTAATGCCGGAGCTGTGGCCAATGAACTCGAGCTGGCAGTTTCCTATTCAGGCAGTGGGTCCTTAGGTCAATGGAATCCATCCCTGGAAGCAGCTATTCCTTTAAGCGAATCCAGAGGATTTCTGATACAGGCTGGAGTTGATCCATCGATAAGGTTCTTTCAGAAAAGCGTATTACCTCTCTCCCTTTCTTTCCCCCTGAGAATAGGAGCAGGTCTATTTGGATATCATGTACCAGAGACCGATTTTTCCGGATACCTCAGCGCAGGACTGAACGCAAAACTATCTCTTAAACCGATTCAGGATATTTATGGAAGATGGGAATTTCTGATAGGTGCAGATCTGATAGCCCGTAACGATCAGCTTGCCAATGTGAATTTCCCTGATGACAAAGGGGGGAATGTGATAGTTGTGGGAAGAGTGGGTTTTCAGTTTTTGTATTGAACCGGAGGGGTTTGCGGCCCCCTAATCCCCCAAAGGGGGACTTAAGAGCGTCCAAAGTAACATTTTATAAAACCCTATGGTCAAGTTCACAGTTACATCATGAGATCTTAAAGTCTCCCGATGTACATCGGGAGACTTTAGGGGGTATAGAGGGATTAGGGGGCTGTCAATAAACAACCGGAATTTCCATTTTCAGAGCTCCAAATTCCTCAGTAATCATGCCGGCAGCCTTTTGTAATTTTGATAAAAGAGAACCGGATAGCGAAACATCCTCCTGGAATGCCACCTCAGTATCTTCACTGCTATCGGGGCTTTTGCCAAAAAAACGTTCCCAAAACGATGGACGTTTGGGGAATTTTTTAATCAGTACCATGCGTTTATCAGGGATACGCAGAATTTTTTTGGCAGACTGAATCGCCTCGTAAAACCCGCCAAGAGTATCGACCAGTCCCAACCTGAGTGCTTCATCACCGGTATAAATCCTTCCTCCGGCTATTTCCTTAACCTTTTCCAATGGAAGCTTTCTTCCGGAAGCTACTTTACTTACAAAGTCATGATACACCGTATCCAAAGATTGCTCAATGTAATTCCATTGCTCTTCGGTAAATTTGCTGGTAGGGGACCAGATCGTAGCGTTGGGGCTGGTGGTTACCTGACTGGTAGTAACACCGAGTTTGTTATAAAAACCTTCGGTTACGAATTTACCACTGACCACTCCGATCGAACCGGTAATAGTGGAAGGATTGGCAATGATCTTTTCAGCATTCATTGCCACAAAATATCCTCCAGAACCTGCGACTGCACCCATGGTGACAATAACCGGTTTCCCTGCCTTTTGTGCTCTCACCGTTTCTCTCCAGATCATGTCTGAACCTATATGGGAACCACCCGGGCTGTTGACTCTGAAAATGATAACACCTACCGATTTATCTTTGATTGCAGCCCTGAATGCAGCACAGATTGTTCTGGCACCCATAACCATTTCACCACTGAGAGGATTATAGCTGCTTTTTCCCTGAACAATGGCTCCATCACCATGAATTAATGCAACTGCTTTTCCTCTGGCAGGTCTGGCCCTGAAGCGCTGAAGGTATTTGGTTAAATAGAGGAACCGGATTCGTTTTCCGATCTTTTGGCGCATACGGTCATATACCTGATCTCTGTATTCCAGGGCATCTATCAACCCGTTATTGAGTGCTTCTGAAGCACTGAATGGTCCTTGTGAAATCAGATCTTTCAGGTGTTGTTCTTTGAGTTTTCTATCGGAAGAGAGATCAGATGCGAACCGGTTCAGCACTGAATTGATAATATCCTGACTCATCTGCCGGTGCGCATCGGTGTACTCGGTTTCAGTAAACTGGTTTTTAGCGGTTTTGTACTCTTCTCGTGCCCCAAGCTGGGGTGTTACTCCCAGTTTGTCCAAAGTGCCTTTGAAAAAGGGAGACAAAGACATGAATCCGGTTAATCCCAAAGATCCGGATGGCTGCATGAAAATTGAATCGAAAGCCGAAGCCAGGTAATAGTTACTGTTGCCTGCGCCTGCTTCACCAAAGGATTCTGCAAAAGCGAAAGCAGGTTTGCCGGATTTGCGGAAACGGATCACTGCATCCCGGATTTCCTGTACATCTGCATACCTGAAAGGACTGGCAGCAATGTGCGCGATTATTCCTTTTATTCGCTTGTCCTTTGATGCAATATCCAGTGCGGTTACTACATTGGTTATCTGCAATTGCCCGCCACCACTTAACCTGTAAATAAAGGCATCAGGCACAGATTCGATGAGCCCCTTTTCAAAATCTATTTCCAGGACCGTATTGGCATGTATGCTGGGTTTTTTGAGGTTTAACATGAAAAGCAGAAAAAGCAAAGCCACTAACAGAAAGCAGGTTATTGCTCCTACAATCGAGAATACCAACCTGAGCAAATCCATTACAGACCTCTTCCGTTCCAATCCTTGATCTCCTGGCAAACGGTTTTAAAGGTGAATGATGGTGATCAGATGCATAACCGCAATTATCATACCATTTTCTTAATCAGAGATTGAGCAGATAATGATATTTTGAATTATATTACAAATAACAATTTTTCCGATGTAACCGATTCACGCCAAAGAATCGTCCGAATCAGGTTTTAATCACTGCATACCAAGAATATGAGCGAAACTACTAATCAGGAGACAAGGGAATTCTATGCTTTTTTCTTTTAAAAAGATAATCGCAGTTGCTCTATTGGTGCTTCAGTCTGCAGTTTGTCTTGCAGCGGATGGAAAAAATATTATTCTGCTGGTTCCGGATGGATGCGGAGTGTCTCATCAAACGCTCGCCCGCTGGTTTAAAGGTGCACCTCTGGCCAGTGATAAGCTAAACTCCGGTCTCTGCATTACCCATAGCGGCAATTCGATGATCACCGGATCTGCAGCCGCGGCCACTGCCTTTGCCACAGGACACAAAACCTGGGAGCAGGAGGGTGGGGTCAAATGCGTAGGAATTCTTCCGGACTCTCTGGTTTTCCCTCAGCCCCGTAAATTACCCCCGCAGCAGCAGTGGAGACCTGTGGCGACAGTGTTGGAAGCAGCCCGTGTTTGTGGTAAATCGACCGGAATAGTGGCTACCGCACGAGTCAGCCATGCAACTCCAGCCGCTTTCTCCAGCCACTGGCATGAGAGGGACAATGAAAATGTAATTATAAAGCAACAGGTTTATCAGAATATCGATGTGGTTTTTGGGGGAGGAATGAGCCACCTTCTTCCCGATTCATTACCTCAGGGCAAACGCAGTGATGGAGAGAATCTTCAGGATGTACTCTCTTCACGAGGCTACAAAGTAATCACCAGAAAAAGTGAACTCAAAAAACTCCCATCCGATACCAGAAAAGTATGGGGACTCTTCAACAGAAGCCATCTGAACCATGACATTAACCGTCCCTATTTTGGAAAAGAGGAACCCTCTCTGGCAGAGATGACCTCTGCTGCGATTTCGATTCTTTCCCGTAACCCCAAAGGTTTTTTCCTGCTGGTAGAAGGAAGTCAGGTCGATTTTACCTCACACAACAATGATCCTGTAGGTGTGGTAACCGAATACCTTGCCTTTGATTCCGCAGTGGGGGTGGCTCTGGATTTTGCCAGAAAAAATAAGAATACAATAGTGATGGTTTTTCCTGATCATGACAACGGCGGACTCTCTCTTGGACTTCGGGGAGATACATATACCGATATGCCGACTTCAAAGGTTATTCCCCATTTGAAAAAAGCCAGAATCACAGCAGGCGGTCTTCTTGATACCCTTATCCGTTCACAAAAGACAGCATCTGCAGATTTCGGCTTTGTTACTTCTGCGCTGAAAGATTTCATGGGGATAGAATCTCTTGATGCTCAGGATAGTCTGGATGTAAAAGAGCTGATCTCTTCGGTCAAAAATGGTAAAAGATCCGATCCTGATATTGCAGCAGTGGGAAGAATCATCTCCAGAAGAGCATCCATTGGATGGACCACTCATGGCCATTGCGGAACAAATGTATGGATTTACGGATTGGGAGTTGAATTTGATTCTCTAATCGACAATACCGATATAGCCCGTATCTGCTTTGAAAAACTGGGCGTATCATCCGATTCCATTAACAGTATACTGTTCCAGGAAGTAAAAGAGTTATTTGCAGAATTCAAGGATATTACTATCATTATCGATTCTTCAGAAGCCGGGGAGGCGAAGGGAAGCGTCTCGGTGGCAATTCCCGGCAAATCAGCGGTATTTCCATTCTTTAAAAATGAGATCCACTTGAGTAACGGTAAAGTTCTGCAGATGGATGGGATCACGGTGTATTCGGAAAAGTCCGGAAAAGTGTATTTGCCCATGCAGGCTTTAAAGTTGTTTAAGAAGATGTAATTTACATTAGTTAGTGCGAATCTCATAAACAGAAATCAGCACTGTTTTATTCCTCTTATTTGGAGAGCCCGCCAGGGGTAAGAAATATCGAATAACCAATAGCGAAGTGAAAGAGGTTCGGATCACTGAGGGGTGGAGTGTGCATAACGTAAGCTACGGCTGCAGCATACTGACGTATCTCTTTTTTCCAGGATTCACCAGGAGGACCAGGGTACGATGTCAATATGACATCTACTTAAAGAAAGTCAAATGGGCTTTAAGAGTGTAAAGAAAAGGATAATGTGCAGTATAAAACAAGCAAAAAAGCCTGTAAAAAAGAAAGAAGCAAATATGAAAATTGGTTTTTATGGAGTAGGCGGTGTAGGAGGATATTTCGGTGCAATCATCACAAAGGAACTGGGCAGTAAGCATGACATTTATTTTATTGCGCGTGGTACGCATAAAGAAAAAATTATTGAACATGGATTAACTCTTAAAAAATCCGGCGGTGATGAAATTATTAACGTTCATCCTAAAATGTGTACAGATGTTGTAACAGACTTACCAATATGTGATTTGATTATTGTTGCTGTAAAAAGCTATGATCTGGTAAATGTAGTTCATATGATAAAAAATATTGCTGATGATAAGACCATTATCCTTCCATTGCTTAATGGCGTAGACATATACGAAAGGATTCGTGAGCATCTTTCGTTTGGAGTCGTACTGCCTTCATGCGTATATGTGGGGACACATATAGAGAGTCCTGGAGTAATTTATCAAAAAGGCGGTAGTTGCAGGATTCATATCGGGAAGGATCCCAAATTTCCTGAATACTATCCAGAAATATTGATTAACGTTTTGAATGAATCTCATATTGACTTTAGTTGGGAAGAGAATATTGAGATTGCTATCTGGTCAAAGTTCATGTTCATCGCTGCCTATGGCCTGGTTGGTGCTGCTTATGAGAAAACTTTAGGGGAAATACTGGAAAACCAGAAGTTGAGTCAAAAGGTTAAAGAGGTTATGGTTGAGATTGAATCTATAGCCAGGAAACTAAAGATCCCTTTGGGCTCAGGCATTGTCGATACTTCATTACTGAAGGCAAAGCAATTTCCATTTTCGACAAAGACATCGTTTCACAGAGATATTGAAAAAAAGGGAAAAATAAATGAGGGAGATCTTTTCGGAGGCACATTGATAAGGTATGGAGAATCTTTGGGAGTCTCGACAGCGAATATTGAGTATACTTACAATAAGCTGCTGGAGAGATTGGGGATGCCCTGTTAGCTATTTGAATAAAAGGAGCCTCGGAAAATAAATAGCACACTCAAAAAAGTCATCCAACAACAAGTTCAGGTTTGTAAAGATGAGTATAGGAGTCGAGATATGCATGTGCTTATTTATAGGGAAAAGATGAGCTGGTTCCTGATTTCCTTTTCACGAGCAAACTGGCATAGGAAGATAAGGGGAAGTTTAAGAAGGTCCATGCAGCTCTCTCTTGCAGAACGATTTTAAGAGAATTAGATGGAGCACAGGGGTAAGTTTTGGAGTTCTTTGATTCACCGATGGCAGATGTTTCATATTTTAATCTGGACAGGAGAGATTTGTTTGCTGATTGCGGCAGCTTTGCTGGGGACGGAGGAAACAAGACTATTTTTTCATTTTGGCTTTACTACAGAAAATTAAGTAATATTTCCTAATAAACAGACGCTTTGGGCTGGATTTAAGTAAAAACGGTTTTATGAAGTTCACTAATGATTCTTAAATGCTATAAAAAGAGGGGACTCTGATTTTTCTTTCGTCTTCTGGGGACGGAGGAATTTTTATCAACGTTTCCGCTTCGCTACCTCCATTATCAAATATCCAACCTTGGCCCAAATATTGATACCTTTTCCTCTATACTCTTTTTTCTTCACCACAAATATAAATCGAGGTAGAAAATGGCCAGAAAACCAAGACTTTCTGTTTCAGATGTTATCCACCATGTCACTTCCGAAGTCATAGATTCCAGGGTCCTTTTTCGTGATTCCACCGATAAAGATAAATTTATCGATCTTCTTAACAAATACCTGGCTGAAACCGGATTTGAACTCTTAGGAATAGTTTTCTATCCACAACATTATGAAATGGCCCTGCGATTAAATGATCGTCCAATGAAAGATCTCTTTCAGAGATTTCACAGCGCTTATGCGCGCTACTATAATAAAAAACATAGTTTTGAAGGTTATCTTTTTCAGGGAAGGCCTAAATCTATACCGGTTGAAGATGGTCTCTATGCACAACTGCTCATCGCTTATCTTCACACCGGACCCACCAGAGCAGGAATATGCAAAACTATCGAAGAATTGGATAATTACAAAGACTGTACTCATTCTGCAGTAATGGGAAACAGTCGTTTTCCAAATCTTAAAATCGATCAGATACTTAAGCTTTACTCCAGCGATGGAAATGTGGATCCTAAAGTCATATACAGCAAAACTATAAAGCAGATGATGGAAAAATGCGACAGATTTCAGGATTTTCTCGATATGCTAAAGGCTTCCAAAGAAGATAAACAGAGCATGTATGAGTCCGGTTATTGGATTATCGGGAGCCCCAAGTTTAAAAAAGATGCACTAAAACAGGACAAAGAGAAAAGAATCCGCATGGCCAATTATGTGAGAACTAACTGGGATCATGACAAACTGGCAGAGTTTGTTTTTTCCAGATTGCCAGTTTCTGTTTTAGATATGAAAAAAAGAGGAAGGATGAATACGCTCTCAACAGCTCGCAAGCTATACTGTTACTTTGCAGTTACTTTACTGGAGATGACAACTCTAAGTACAGCGGAAAGGCTGAATTTAACCAGTACCGCAGTGTGTAGATTAGCGAAACTTGGAGAAAAAATTGCCAAAAATGAGGGAATGAAGTTTCCTGTTCACTAAAAAGAAGCTTAGGGTGGCCTGATTTGATGATTGCTTTAGTAATGAGATTATGATTCATCTACAGAATTATTTGCATATGCTGCAAACTTTTTCAAAAACAATTAAAAAACACAGTATTCAGGATTTCCGCTTTTAAAATTTCAATAAAACTGCTATCACCATCTGCAAATTGAAATCCAAAACCGAGCATATAATCTAAACATATTGACTGCAATCCCTTAAGCAATAAAAATCGATTTCTTTACCGAATTTGTTCTCTAAGAGGGAAGTTAACTAATGAAAATGTTATCAAGTTTCCTCCGTCCCTATACTACCTCCTACCTGGGCTTCTAAAAATGAATTTTTTATTCACCCCCCCACAGACCTGCAGAAGCTGTAGTGATCCAAAGTTCCTTTAC
Organism: Fibrobacter sp.; assembly: GCA_012519985.1. GTDB lineage: Bacteria > Fibrobacterota > Chitinivibrionia > Chitinivibrionales > Chitinispirillaceae > JAAYPC01. Next base: position 20,971 of record JAAYPC010000176.1, on the reverse strand, counting down.
CCCGGGGCTATGATAAAATAAAAAGCAGAGCTAACCTCCAATGCCGGAGAACTACCTTGGCATACAAAGAAATTGTTCCCCACAAGACCTGATTACCTCATTTATATTGAGATAGTCTCCTTTCACAGAGATGCATCTTATTTCCATTTTATCCGTTCCTTAAACAGCACCAGGAAACCGCTTCTTTGATAACACGCCATGAAAGACAATCCTCTTTTGGTTTTAAATCACTGAAAGCTGCAGTAATCGATGCTTCTTCTATTATTTACATGGTAAAATCAGGCTTTTTTGATCTCCTCACCCGAGACATTCAACTCCATGCGCCTGAAAGTTGTCTGAAAGAAACCGGTTTTTCAGGCCTACCAATCATCGTCCATCAAATCAGTTCCTCCGTCCCCACTGCCGACCAACAGCTTCTTATCCTGGCACAAAGTTTACAATTACCGCTTGTTTCAGAAGACAGAAAAGTACTACTAAAAGCCTCCCGAAATGGCATTACTTTCTATAATTCACTTATGATGCTTAATTTCCTGCTTTACAACAAAAGTATCGGTAAAAAGATGTTCTCTGCCTTTCTGAAACAATTAACAGCTTTTGCACGGTACAGTAAAGAGGTGTTACTGTTTGGAAATGAGGTCACCAGGATGATTCTTGAGGATATGGACATTGGAAAACGATTATAAATGGTAATGGAACTGTTGCAGCTTAAGTCCATTGTGTGCTTAACAACGATGCTAGGAGTACTATGACGATTTCATTGTTGAATTTAATTTTCTAAATCCCTGCTTAGGTAAATACCAACCCCTAAATCCCCGAGGTGGGACTTTAGGATCGCATAAAGTGGTGTAGCTTGATTATGGGTTTTTAGTTCACCCTTTGGCGGTTAGGGGGCTCCATTTGGTTAGACACTTTTATCACATGCCATTGAGAAGTAATGCTACGTCTTCCGAACATCTTAAATCAAATATCTCAAATCTAATATTCTTAATTCGGCTACCTTCCCGATTTCACAAACCTCATAACCTTCTTGTCAATCATCAGCAAATAAGTACCACTTCTCAACCCAGAGATATCCATCGTGTAGTTATGTCTTACTTTATTCACCGAGCTCAGCACCGTGCCATCAAGAGATATTATCCTGGCGAATCCTTCATAGTTCTGGAATTGAAGGAACTTGTCTCTAAAGAAGACACGAACTGAAGGCACAAGATGTCTGGACACAAGTGTAGAAGTTATCTCCGTCCCCGCCATAAAGTCATCTATACAAATGTCGCTTTCATCACCGGTACCGGTCAGGGCCCTGAAACGGATCTGAAAAAAATCACTATTGAAAGCCGAGAGATCCAGTATCTGCTGAATCCAATTGTCACCCTGATTACCACTTATGCAAAGAACACTGTCAATCCAGATTCCGTTTGCATTTACATCAACCACAAGCTTTCCCATTTTGCTTTCCGATGAGAACATGTGTACCCAGAAAACACAGTTTTTTATTGAGCTGTTTCGAAAATCAATCAGCGGGGAGAGAAGAGTTGCGGTTTTTCCGGGATTATTGGGTGATGAAGAGTGCACATATATATAATTTCCATCTTTGCCGGAATGATCGGAATGTGCTCCGGTTCCACCCTGATGAGTTTTTCTGAATGGAGTCGGTCCTTTTATTACTGTCCAGTCGATATCATCAGTTACAATCTGCTCCCAGGAATCAATAACCTTGTTACCTTCCTTGAAAGCATCGAAGTCCTGAACGTAGGGGGCAGTCCTGGGTTGATGCATTATAATCAGGTTCGAATCACTCTCATCAAAACGTTCCTCGTTTGTAATTGATATCACACGAATCCGGTAATCAAAACCGCTGGCAAACGAGTCAGGTATCACCCATTGATAGGAGTTACTTCCACTTACCGTGTCGGTTATGGTTTGGGTATAAACACCATTTCTGTAAATCTCTATTTTGACATCATCATTAAAGTCATCTTTCCAGGAGATAACTACGGATGAACCGGTCAGAAGCATTTGCTGATGGTCAGGGGAGGTAAGCAGAAGAGCAGAGTTCCTTTGGATACTGAATGGAAGATCGCTTTTATCTCTACTGTTTGTGTCATTGACACTGCTTATACAGATCTGATAGCTGGTGTCCAGCTCCAGATCCTCAGGAATATCCCACTGGTAAGCACCACTGTTAGGAAGGGATTTTTCCAGAGTTGAAAAGACTGTTCCGTTTCTTAACAGTTCTATTTTGACATTATCCTCGATAGTGGTATTCCACCTGATCTGATAAGTGTTGCCTCTTTCCCACTTCTCCTGGCCATTGGGTGAGACAACCTTTATAGATACCGCGGGTTTGATGATCTTGAAATAGGTTATACCGTTAGAAAAGTCTTCCTGACTCTTATGATAGGGATATTCAATGTGCTGATCGTTTGTGTAGTCAATCAGAGAGAAATTACTGATTGTACCGGAGCCGCTTTTGGATTCGATCTGCAGGAAAAAGCTGGCTGCCCTGTCACCGATTTTCACCAGAAGATCACTTATATCCAGACCTATTTCGATAGGTTCATTGGTTTCTCCCTGCATGGGGAATGCCCCACCGGAAAATGAGAATGCAGAGGCAAAAGATTTTGAGGTGGAAGGAGAAGTTGCCTGAAGGTTAGTCGAATAACCGGCTCTTATTCTTATGGAACTTCTGTTGGGGTGGGCAAGACTGAACTTGAAAGTGAGATTAGGTTTTATTATGGTATCTTCATAGAGCTTTATACCGGTCAAACTATTGTAATAGATACCGCCATTGGTGCTGGTATCTGCCAGAACCTTGTACATTATCCATGCTTTTCCATTATTGCCCCAACTGCTACCCCAACTGTTTACCAATAAAGCTGCACCGATTTCCCAGTCTCTTACATCCAGTTTATTATCCCCGTTAAGGTCAATGTCATTGGTATATTTTCCATCATTGTTGTAATCATAGCAGACCTGGTCATTGTATCCGGCAATAGTCATCGAATGTCCACCGCTGGTGCCAAATTTAACCAGAGCAGTCTTGCCGGCCTCAGGAGTTCCCGATGCCAGTTTTACAAGCTGTTCACCGGTAGCATTTGCAGAAAAAACCAGACATCCTCCTTCCGGTGATCCATTTGCCCTGTCCACAAGCCATTGCTTCATTTTTTCAATATCTTCGGGCTTGCGAATGAAGATATAGAAGTATTCCTTCAGGCGGTTATACATTCCATTATAGTAGACATCGTAACCTGACACCCATTCCTTAAACTTCCCCAGGCCAAAACCACCATAATCCCGTGCATTGGGTACGCCAATGGCTTTGATTATGTCCCATCCGGTATTCGTGTTGGTACCGTTGTCTCCGCTTCCACTGTTAAGGAAGTTATAAGTAAAATCGTATGGATACTGATTTTCCAGAGTGTTTGATGGCAAACCTCTGATACAGTTGATCTCGTAAGTGAAAACATAACCCACACCACTTGCCTGGGCGCAACTGCCTCCCTTTTGATTGAATATTGGTCTGAATGCAGGATGAGTGGTGTTGTCTATTGAAGAGGGCAGGGTGGCACGCTTTGATAATGCACCTCTTTTAGGCAATTCCAGCTCTTTTGCATCAGAAAACGACTCTGCCCACTCTTTCTCATTTACACCACCGGCAATCCATGGTTCACCATTGGGGTCAGGATTAAGATTAATCAGACCGGACTGGGCCATTACGACTTTGGTAAAACCGAATAACAGTATTAATAATAGAATAGATAAACTGTTTTTCAGAAAGTCTGGCATTTTATTACTCCAGAAAAGAATCTATGATCATTTTGATCTATTCTCCAGAAATAGAATCATAACTTAGGTTAGTATACAAAAAAAAATTGAAGCATACACATATTTGTTTGAGAATGTGAAAATAAAGTTCAAATAAAAAAGTGCTACAGAATAGCAGGCTGATCTGCTTTCTATCCTGTAATGGATTGATGTTAAAAAAGATGTGAATAGCTGTAAAAGGGGAATGGTCAATTTTTCCAATTGTGTTCTGTACCAAAGAAGATATGAATAGCTGATATCTACAGAGTGTTTCGGTTTCTGTATCGCCTCAATCTTACTTTATCCGGAATTTTTTAAATTTTTTTTAATGCGAAATCATAGTTGTTGCCTTAACTATAGGCAGGAATGATTTTATTATAGCAAAAGCTTTCAGTCCAAGGTCCCGTTTCTTTATTTCGTTAGCTGTAGTTTGTCGGTCCTGCACTTTTACTGACAGGATTATTTGTCCTAATCATATTGTTCTAAATATTTATCAGGGAGGTATGGTTCATGTGGGAAAGCAAGATCAACGTAAATGCAGTTTGTGAAATCCGGGGGAGATCTACAGTGTATCTGGGTGCAGGGGCTATCAGGAAAATCGGTGATATCTGTTCTGTTTTGAAAAAAACAAGGCAGGTTTCCAGAGTATTAGTAATCACCGGAAAAAACTCCTACATAAAATCGGGTGCCTGGTCTTATGTAGCCAGAGCCTTTGAGGTAAATGGTTTTGATTATACTATGTATAGCGAAATCACACCTAATCCTACAGTTGACCAGGTGGATGAAGCAACAGATCTTGCCCGTCTCTATGGTGCACAGGCTATAGTGGCTATAGGTGGAGGAAGTCCTATTGATGCAGCAAAATGTGTTGCGGTTCTGAAAGAATATCCGGTAAGAAATGCACGTGAACTTTTTGAAAACCAGTTTTCCCCAAATAAAGCAATACCTTTAGTGGCCATAAATCTTACACATGGGACCGGAACAGAGGCAGATCGTTTTGCGGTAGTCAGTATTCCTGAGAAAGAGACAAAACCGGTATTTGCATGCGATTGCATCTACCCGCTTTACTCTATCGATGATCCCGCACTGATGACCTCTCTATCTCCGGAGCAGACTGCCTATGTCTCCATTGATGCTCTCAATCATGCTATCGAAGCCTCAACCACGGTTACTGCAACACCATTTTCCATTTTGCTTGCCAAGGAAACCATTAGACTGGTTGCTCAATATCTGCCGGTGGCCCTGAGCAACCCTCAAGACCTCACCGCCCGCTATTATCTGCTCTATGCTTCACTAATAGCAGGCATCTCCTTTGATAACGGACTTCTTCATTACACTCATGCCCTAGAGCATCCACTGAGCGCAGTAAGACCGGAAATCTCTCACGGCCTGGGACTTGCAATGATCCTGCCCGCTGTGATAAAACAGATCTACCCGGCTTCAAAACATATTCTGGCAGATCTCCTCTCTCCGATTCTATGTGGATTAAAAGGAGAATCTAATGAAGCAGATATAGTATACGAGGGATTAAAAAAATGGCTGTTCGAAATGGGAGTAAAACCGGGTCTGGGCAGTATCGGTTTCGCTTTGACAGATATAGAAAAACTCACAAACCTGGCTTTCAATACCCCAAGCCTGAAAATGCTTTTAGATCTGGGACCCATTGAGGCCACTCACGCATCAGTCAGCAATATTTATATGGACTCTTTTTGAGGAGTTAGTTTTTTAATGAAATAGCACTGGGGGAATTAAGTTTCCCCCGGTTTAATGCAGATTTTTGCTTTTGGGATCATGCATCTTTTATTACCACTGCCCAATCTGAAGGAAGCCATTGCTGCCAGAAACTGCTTTTCTCTTTTAAAATATCCACTTTTATGGTATGGAAAATAGTGCTGACAAGGGTCTGAACCTGCTCTTGTCTTATATCGAACTGTTCACTGACATTTGTGATAAACTGATCAAGGGATATTGAAGAGACATATGCCTGGTGTCCTCTTAATTTCTCATAATCCAGAGGTTCCGGAAGATCTGCGGTAAATTTCTGTGCATGCTCTTCTGTCATCCTGCTGGCAAACTGACCCAGCACCGATTTAATCATGGCATCTGCCCTGCTTTCATCAGAAACAAAATTCAGTGCTGCGACTTTCTGAAGAAGTATCTGATAACCCATAATTCACCTTTAGTTAATTTTGAAGCAATCCATCTTCACTTTTTTCTTTAGTAAAAGCAAATAGCGGTCCGCCATAGGTTTTTGAAAATGGTATTGTTCTTGCATTTTTAATCTGTGTACTGTCGTTTATTGTCAGAATAAAAAGAGGTACAGTTATGAAAGAAAAGCCATTTGTCCTCTGCGATGAGTCCTGGTCTGGGAGAGCCGCAGGGTATTTGGGAAAAGGTCTTGTGGCAGGAGTCCTGGGAACCATTGCCATCACCATCTCCCAACAAATAGAGATGGAAAAAAGTGGGCGCCAACCAAGCAATACTCCTGTTTTAGCCGCTCAAAAAGTATTTCAGATCAATCCTCAAAACGAAATTGCTGAGAAAAAACTAAACAATATGGTACATTACGCTTATGGCACAGCACTGGGCCTTATTAGAGGTGTATTAAGCATTCTGGGGATCAAGGGTTTCATTGCAACCCTGATGCATATCTCGATAGTACAAGCTCTCTCAATGATCATTTTACCAAAATTGAAAATCGCTCCCCCTGCCAGTGAATGGGAAAGAAAGACTATACTTATCGAACTGATGCATCATAGCGTGTATGGCGTGACAGCAGGTTTGGCTTTTGACTGGATGAACCGGTGTATACGTAAAACAAAACTGGCTATTCATGAATAAAGCCGCAAACAACGTAAATAGTAACTGATGAAGTATTTGATAGCAAATATCAAATCGGAAAAAATAGGAACTAATATCAAAACAATATCTAATAAGAAGGAATATGGAAAAATATCTAAACAAAGAATCAGAATAGAAAAACACTTTTTCCTTTGGGGCTTATCTGATATTTCTGTTCCTGTTTCGAATTTTGGATTTTGAATTTCCTGTTCCAGCTCCTGTTTAGAATTTGTAGCTTTGTGATTTTGGAATTTGTTTAGAATTTAAAGATTTGCTATTTAGGATTTGTTTTGATATTTAATCTTTGTTATTTGATATTTCCTCCAGATATTTTTGCCCCAACTGCTTTATAGTCTTGACTATAGTGGCTACACCGTTTGCCCGGGAAGGAGATAAAGTGGTGTTCAAACCGATCTCTCTTAAAAAGTAAAAGTTCGCGTTCACTATTTCAGAAGGACTACGGTAGTCAATTACTCTGAGGAGAAGCGCAAGAATCCCCCTTATTATCAAAGAGTCACTATCCATCCTGAAATTTACCTTTCCGGAAATCATCTGAGCACAAATCCACACCTGCGATTGACACCCCCGCAAAGCATTACGATCCGTTTTCATCTCCTGATTGATACCTGTATGATTTTTACCCAGCGTCGAAAGAAATTCATACTTTTTCAGCCAGTCATCCAGTCTGGAAAACTCTGTTATTATCAAATTCTGCTCTTCATCAATAGTCATTGTCCTTAGTTCCTGCTTTTAGATTTAAAGCTCACTGCAGAATCTGAACAGCTCTTCTGACTCCCTTAACCAGTACGTCAACCTCTTCCACAGTGTTATATAATGCAAAACTGACCCGCACGGTTCCATCGATCCCCAAATGTTTCATTACCGGTTGCGCACAATGAGTACCAGAGCGAACCGCTATAGCCATTTTATCCAGAATCATAGAGACATCGAAAGGAGAAACATTGTTAATATTAAAGGAAAGTAACCCGGATTTTGTGGCAGATTCAGCATAAAGAGTTACCTGGTCAATATCACCCAAAGCATCTGCTGCGTATTGCAACAATTGCTTTTCGTGGGAGTGGATCGCATTTATACCGATATCATTCATATAATCGATAGCTGCAGCAATGCTTATTGCACCTGCTATGTTCTGAGTTCCTGCTTCAAATCTGAAAGGAAGATCCGCAAAAGTGGTATTATCAAAATCTACCGATAAAACCATACCTCCACCATATTGCACCGGAAACATCTGCTCCAGCCATTTCTGTTTCCCGTAAAGCACACCCGTTCCGGTTTCTGCATACATTTTATGTCCGGAAAAAACGAAAAAATCACAGTCCAGTATTTCGACATCGATAGGCAGATGAGAGATCGACTGTGCTCCATCCAGTAGCACTGGAATATTATATGCATGTGCCCTGACTATTATCTCCTTTACAGGATTAATGACTCCTGTTACATTGGATACATGAGTAACCGCAATCAGTCTGGTTTTTTCAGTAAACATGGACTCCAGGGATTTGATACGCAAAACCCCTTCATCATCAAAGGGAATCACCTTCAATGATGCTCCAACATCTTTACAGACCATCTGCCAGGGGACCAGGTTCGAATGATGTTCCATTTCGGTGATGATAATCTCATCATCTTTTTTGAAGTAAAACTTGCGCAACGATTGTGCTACCAGGTTAATGGAGGCTGTAGTTCCGGAGGTGAATATGATCTCCTGAGAATTCGCTGCACCGATGAATTTTCTGACAGTCTCTCTGGCGGATTCATACAGCTCACTGCTCTTTTCGGCAAGAAAATATTTTGCCCGATGGGCATTACTGTTGTTTTGATAGTAATAGGAGATCACCCGATCGATAACCTGACGGGGCTTTTGTGTGGTGGCCGCATTATCCAGATAGACAAGTGGCTTGTCGTAAACTCTGGTTTGCAAAATTGGAAAATCATCCCTGATCTTCTGAGCATCCAAGGGTGTTTTCATGAAGCCTCTTTCGACAACTGAAATAAAGAAAACCAGTTGGAACTGTCGGTTCTGTGAAGATCGATCTTGAGCCCAGCGGCTTTGATGTCCTCGGATATAACATCGACAGTAAATTTAAACGAACTCTCTGTACGTATTGTTTCCAGCCTGTCAATGAGAATCTCGGAACCAATGCAGGGGATCGATATCGCCATCGCTTTCTGCGCTTTCAGATACATCTCTATACAGCATAAATCCCGGTTGAAATGTGCATGATGTTCAAAAAGAAGCGGATTGAAATTGGAACCGATTATGGAATTAACCACATTCAGGATATTGCGGTTAAAACTGGCAGTGATATTGTTGTGGTCATTGTAAGCCTTTTCCAGATCGTTAACTTTTTTAACCATATCAACTCCAAGCAAAAAAAGATCTCCACTTTCCATCTGGCTGCTTACTCTTCTGAGGAGCTCAACACGTTGCATAGAAGGAAAATTGCCGATTGTGCTGCCAAAAAAACAAAACAAGCGCTTTCTCTTATGAGGTAAACTGAAAAAATCACCCAGAAAATCTGCTGCAATACAATGAACCCTTATCTCGGGGTATTTCGCTACCAGCACTTCGGCGGATTCTTTCAATGATTGGGAGCTTATATCCACCGGAAGATAACAGATGGAGTGGAAGTTTCTGGGATCTATTGAATCCAGGATTATGGATATTTTGGAGCAATCCCCGCTGCCAAGTTCTATTATGTCCAGATTATGAAGAAAATTCTTACAGGATTGGGAAAACTCTCTGATCAATTCCGATTCGATACGGGACAGATAATATTCGGGAAGGCGGGTGATTTGTTGAAATAGCTTTGAACCAACATCGTCGTAAAGTAAGGTGCTGGATATTGTTCTGGGGATAGATAGAAGATCATCAATAATTTTTTTGACAGTCTCCCTGGGATCTCTGAGATGAAGAAAATTACTGTAAACGATACGAGGGCTGGAGAAAAGAGGTGCTTTATTTAATTCCATAAAAGATAGCCTGCTTTAAGGTTTGCATTCAGAAGAGAGGTTTGATAGGAATACCGGTTTCATAGGGGTTATTACTATCACTACTCCACTCGAACCATCCACCATCGAAAACAGAGATATCGGACCATCCCATGAGCCAGGCATTGATAAAAGCTTCACTGGCCCGCCAGCCGGTTCCACAGTAAAAGGAGTTATGAACATGTGGAAGAATTCCAGATGCAGCCCACATGGATTCTACTTCCTGGTACTCTCTGATGGTGTGGTCAAGGTTACGGTAGTTTTCCATGTGGTAGGCATCGGTACCGCATTCTGCAAATACTGCTCCGGGTATGCGCCCTTTCTTCTGTATATAATTGTATCCGCTGGTTTCTCCAATGTATTCATTCCAGCTTCTTACACAAACCAGGTTTTTATCTTTGGACTTTAAAATCTGTTTGGCTTCAGAGATATCTACTGCAAATTCAGGGTGATGAGGGATTGAGACCCCGAAATCCCCAACCGGTTGGGGATGAGCAGGTTCAGAGGTGATTTCGTAGCCATCATCGGTCCAGGATTGCATTCCTCCGTTAAGCAGTCGCACATCTTTTACCCCTGCATAAAGCATGATAAAAGCTGACCTCATGGCAGCCAATTGTCCTGCACTGCTTCCTGGAAAAGGATCATTTTTATCAGGATAGGCAAATTTTCCATAGAGGATTACCGTGGTATCAGAGGTGATGCCAGCCTTTTCCAGAGCAATTTTCAGCTCAGAAGGGCTGCGCCGGTTCCAGGTTTGTGTGGATTCCAACTGATTGGTATCCATGGCAATGGCTCCTGGGATATGGCCGCTGTCATAGATGCTTTGGTCCCGGTAAAAAGCATGAACCAAAACGTAGCGTTGCGAATCGTAATGTGGAGCCGAACCGGTGCTTAAGAGCTGATCAAGCCAGGAAGCGGATACCAGTTGACGATACCGGGCCAGACGGTTCAATGGAAGCTGCGGGTTGGTACACCATTCTTTAACAAAATCGTTGTACAGTGCGATTTTTTGATATCCGATTCTGAGGAAATGGTCAGCAACCATTTCTGATTCATCGATGTTGTATCCGTAAACAATAAGTTCGTTTTCTGGTTCGATTCCTTTTGACTGCAGGATATCGGGCCAGTCGATATAGCGGATCCATTTGAATGGGAGACTTTTTGCAGACGGAATATGCCCACCTCTTCTCTCTCCTTTGAGGCACCATCCATTGTAAGCCTCTGCACAGCGGACATCGATCAGTTTGACTGTGGAACTGGATAGCTTTTCATAAACTTCAGATGTTTTAAGCAGCTTTATTCTGTGTTGCATAATAGTCGGTTGTTGGGTACTGGGTTTAGAAAGAGAAGTATGCGTTAAAACGACCGACAGTCGTAGAGACGGGTGGTCGTTTCACTTGATATCATGGCAAAAAAGAGGCCATTTATTTTGGCAGGAACAGGGATCTCAAGCGAGATTTTTTTAAAAAACCACCTAATTAATAAGAATCATGTTATTTTGTCACAGATAATATTATGGAGTTGGCCGGAAATGGCACTTTACAAAGAGGGCGAGAGAAAAACTGTCAAACAAAGAGAGGTTAGAATGGAAAGTGATAAAATAGCATCCCAATTCAACAGTGCTGCAAGTGAATATGATAAGCAAAGGGAACTTTTTATCCCCTGTTTTGATGATTATTATGGAATCGTTCAAACGTTTCTGGAATTTAACAGACCAGAAGTTCAAACCGTTCTTGATCTTGGGGCAGGAACAGGCCTTTTGGCCATGTATGTTAAGCAGGTATTTCCAAATGCATCTTATGTATTGGTTGACCTGGCCGACCAGATGTTGGAAATCGCCAGAAAAAGATTTACAGGATGTGAAAATGTAAAATATGAGATCAATGATTATAGTGAAAGTCTTCCTGAATCCGCTTTTGATCTGATCATCTCTGCCCTGTCTATTCATCATCTGAACGAATCTCAGAAACAATCATTGTACAAAAATATCTTCAAGAAACTTAACAGAAATGGCTGTTTCATCAATCTGGACCAGTTTAATGCAGAGTCAGAAAAGCTCAATGAGTTTTACACGAAAAGCTGGTATGAACGGATTAAAAACAAAGTCGGTAAAAGCGAGGAAAATTCGTGGCTGGCACGAAGAGAACTGGATAAAGAAAATACTGTTTCACAAACAATAGAGATGTTAAGGGAATCGGGATTCAGGGATGCCGAGTGCATTTACCAGTATATGAAATTCGCGGTAATAGTGGCGTTCAGGTAATGTTGACCTCTTGAAAGCCCGGTGGGGTAGAGAAACTACGGGAACTAATTCTCACCCTGGGAATGCAGGTGAAGCTGATCAAGTCCTAAGGATCAACCGGGCTATTGAACTGATGAAAGAGATACAGGCGGAGAGGAAAAGATTGCCTCACGCGAAGGCGCGAAGGCGCGAAGGAAAGATAAAGAGCTGCCACCGATCAAGTCGGAAGAAGAGCGCAGGGCCCGCAAAGAAAAAATCCAGACTGTGTACCGAGCGGCTATAAATCAACTTCTTGAACCTTCTCAATCTTCAACCCTTCACGACTTCGGTGTGCCCTTTCTTCACCGAATAGGAAAGCTGCTTATAAAGAAAGCTGATTAAAAGCTGCACCGACAAAACGGTGCAGCAAGAAAGAAATTTAGAATGATACCTTGGGAGCAGTTTTGGCTTCTGGCGCAGCTTCAAAATATGCAGCCTGAGGAAAGCTGCCTGCAAAAAAGTTGTAAGGAATCTTACGACGGGTTCCATTGAATGAATTGACTGCTTCATTATATCTGCGACGTTCCACAGAAATGCGGTTCTCGGTTCCGGCAAGCTCATCCTGCAAGGCCAAGAAATTCTGATTCGCTTTGAGATCCGGATATTTCTCCACCACCACCAACAGTCTTGAGAGTGCTGAGGTCAATTGGTTGTTGGCATCGATCTTCTCCTGAGGGGTGTTTGCTCCTGCAACGCTGGCCCTGGCTTTAGTCACCTGGGTGAGGACCTCGTTTTCGTGAGCCGCATATCCTTTAACTGTTTCCACTAGATTGGGGATCAGATCCATTCGCCGCTGTAACTGGTTGTCTACATTAGCCCACGATTTTTTAACCTGCTCCTCAAGCTCGACCAGATGGTTTCTCCATCCTATCGCTTTTGCACCCACTATAATAATCAGTAAGACTGCAATGCCAATTCCAATAAGAACTTTCGTTTTGCCTTTCATTCTCTTTACTCCGTATTAGATGTTCTCTATCGTGTCGATCAATTTTTTAATTGCTTTGGAATAATCAGAAAAATTCGTTTTCAGCTCCGTAAGATTGCCTCCTTTTCTGAGTTTATCCATAGCCTGAAAAGGACTTCCATCAATCGAATAAGCCGATTCCACTGCTGGGAGAAGCTCTTTTCGGGCTACAGGGACTGGAACACCTTTAAACTTGAGAAGAGCTCTGAAAAGTGGCATGAATGTCTTCAGAGAAATATCGGTGAGCTGAACAAGGTTCTTTTGATTTTTACAGGCAAAAGTATATTCATCAATCAGATGAAGCCATTTTCCTTTAAGCTCGCGTTCCACCTGAAGTCTGAGGTCAGCGATCTGTGGATTTATTGTACTTAAAACATCTTCTCCTGCCAACACCACATAATGCTCTTTCATGTCCAAAAATTCCAATGGATAAGAATCACACGAAGAATCGATGTATTTTTTATCCATAAACAAAGGTCTGCTGAACCGCTTCTGAAAAAGCTTGATCTGAATATCTGCCGATTTGGAAATCAATTCCAGATCCATAGAGCTCAGAACAATGAGCAGATTGATATCGGATTGAAGTGGATCGTAATCACCTCCGGCAGCACTGCCATACAGAATTACAGATACCAGATCGGGTCCATAAAGAGATATGTACTCGTGTACCGCTTTTTGTGCATATTCGACAGGATTAAGAATAGGTTTCATTATGAATCCTCTAATGTTAAAATGAGCGGGAAGATCCTCCACCACCACTCATGCCACCACCAAATCCACCGTACCCGCCACCGCCAAATCCACCACCAAATCCTCCTCGCCTTCTGCCGGAATCAGACATGCTGGTAACAATCATCCAGAATAAAAGCGAGCGACCAAAGCGGGTACTTAAAAGAAGGATTAAAGCTATCAGAATGAAAATTAATTGAAACGGAGACAATTGGACTGTTTGTTCCTGATCGACCCGTTGATAGTCTGCTACTGGTACAGATAATGCGATCCCTTTTTCCTTCTCTACTTCTTTTGCCAGGGCTGCTGCTAAAGAAAGTATGCCTCCTGAGTAATCCCCCTTTTTAAGGTGGGGAATACAGTAATTGTCTAACAGACGGCCGGTTTTTGAATCATTCAGATAACCTTCAGCCCCATAACCTACTTCTATTCTGATTTTACGCTGCTCCATTGATAACAGGATGAGAGCTCCCTCATCTTTGTCTTTAGCCCCTATTTCCCATTTTTCGTACAGAAATGAGGAATATTCTTCGATCGATTCTTCACCGATAGAGGGAACTGTGGCTATTACCAGGGCAAATTGGGCCTGTTGCCATAAAGACTGACTGATTCTGGCAAGTGTTGCTTCAGTACCGGCGTCAAGAATAGAAGCATAGTCTGCTACCGGCCCCTGTGGTCGCGACGGAATATTATTGGAAAAAACAGGATATACTGATAAAAGTAATAGTACGAGATTTTTTCTGAACCCTGAAAACATAAGGCAAATATAATATGATTACCGGTCAATCTGCCATTATTTGACCTTCCGGCTTTATTTAAAAATGCATTCCCACAGAAAACGGCAACAACCTGAGCTATAAACCTGTTAATTTTGAACAATCCTTTAAACAATCAGGATATGAAAAACGTATGATTGATAGTGTAATAGAATCGAAGCCAGGCTACTGGCACTAATTTTGACATTCTGGTGATAATTAAAAGGAATCAATTTAAGCGGATTTGGAGGGCTGCGTACAGGTAAGGGTTCAATGCCGGTCGCATTTTCAAATAAATCTCAAGCGACGGTTTTGCCAAATATCATTTTATAGCAGTAACGTCCTGCCCTGCTGATTCATTTCGTTAATTGGTATCCGACAGTGTATGGCAATAAAACGACGGTGGAGCTATCGTTAATAACGGGGTTAAGGCTTGCACCCGTCCCCTGGTGTCGTGAAATGGAGCAGATTAATTAAAATGATCTTTTTAAAGCTTTTCTTAATTAAAGATACCCCATCATCCGCTTTGTCGCTTACTATTATAGCGAGCAATCAAAGTGTTAAAATGCTCAACACCCTGCCGGATAAACAATTGCTTAATAATAAAGTGGAGCAGAAGAGATCGCAACAGCATTTTTTATCAGGTAAGGAGAGTCTACCATCATGGCAGACATTTTAAAAAAGGAACAGCTTTCTGCACAGGTTTATCGTTATAGGTTATCAGCTCCCCGAATTGCCCGTAAAAGGAAAGCAGGTCAATTCGTGATTCTTAGACCGGTTCAGGATAGTGAGCGGATTCCTTTGACCATTGCGGATTCAAACCCGGATGAGGGGTGGATAGAGATAATATTTCAGGTCGTTGGAAAAACCACCATGATACTTTCAGAAGCCGCAATAGGGAGTTCGGTTCTGGATCTGGCCGGGCCTCTGGGGAATCCCACCCATATCGAAAAATTCGGAAAAGTCCTTTGCATCGGGGGAGGAGTGGGTGTAGCCCCGCTTTATCCTATTATTAAAGCCCTGCATCAGGCAGGCAACCAGGTGGTTTCTATAATAGGTGCACGTTCGAAGGATCTGATCATTCTTGAACAGGAGATTAGGCAAGTCTCGGATTCTGTTTTCATTACTACCGATGATGGATCTTACGGGAACAAGGGATTTGTTTCTGATGTTTTCAACGAACTAGAAGCTTCCGGGGAGAAGTTTGATACTGCATTTGTGATCGGTCCTGTCATGATGATGAAAGTGACTACATCTTTAACCACTGCTGCAGGAATCAAAACGTATGCATCCCTTAACCCGATCATGATTGATGGCACTGGTATGTGCGGAGGATGCAGGGTGACAGTGTTCAATCAGACAAAATTCGCCTGTGTGGATGGACCTGAATTTGATGCCGCAGGGATCGACTGGGATGAGCTGATCAAAAGACTTAACAGTTACCGAATGTTTGAAACCAAGGCTCGTGAAAACCATAAATGTAGAATAGAAAGCGTTTGAAGTATGGCAGTGGAGATGGAAAAACAACAACGTTTTCAGCGTACTGTGATGCGTGAACAGGACCCTGTTGAACGTGGTCGTAACTTCAGAGAAGTCCCATACGGTTACTCTGAACAGGAGGCAATTAATGAGGCTAAGCGTTGCCTTCAATGCAAGAAGCCGCTTTGCGTTCAGGGATGTCCGGTAAATGTTAAAATTCCTGAGTTTATTGCCCTTATTGCAGAGGGCAAATTTATTGAAGCAGCACGGAAAATCAAGGAAACCAATGCTTTGCCGGCGATCTGCGGAAGAGTATGCCCGCAGGAGGAGCAATGCGAAGTTCGCTGTATCCTTGGCAAGAAAGGTGATGCGGTTTCAATTGGCAATCTGGAAAGATTTGCTGCAGATTACGAGAGAGAACATGGTCAGGTGGAGATACCACAGGTAAAACCTTCCAATGGGAAAAAAGTAGCCATAGTTGGTTCCGGTCCCGCAGGACTTACCTGCGCTGGTGAGCTGGTAAAAGAGGGTTTCGGAGTGACTATCTTTGAAGCGCTGCACGAGGCTGGTGGGGTTCTGGTGTATGGAATTCCTGAGTTCAGGCTTCCCAAAGCTATTGTAAAAACTGAGATCGAATACCTTCAAAGGCTCGGGGTAAAGATCGAGAAGAATTTCGTGGTTGGAAAAACTGCTACTATTGATGAGCTATTAAATGAAGAGGGCTTTGATGCGGTTTTTGTGGGTTCCGGTGCCGGACTGCCTTCATTCATGAAAATAAAGGGCGAAAACCATATCGGTGTATATTCGGCAAATGAGTATCTTACCCGCAGTAATCTGATGAGGGCTTATGAGAATCAGGCTCAGACCCCGGTGATGAAAGGGAAAAGGGCTGTAACTGTTGGTGGTGGAAATGTAGCTATGGATGCGGCACGGACTGCTTTGCGGCTGGGTGCGGAAAAGTCCATGATTGTTTACCGTCGCAGTGAAGCCGAAATGCCTGCCAGAAAAGCGGAAATCCATCATGCAAAGCAGGAGGGAATAGAGTTCAATCTGCTTTGTAATCCTCTGGAAATTTACGCAAATGAACAGGGGTTTGTAACCGGAATGCGTTGTGTGCGTATGCAACTTGGAGAACCGGATGCTTCTGGGCGACGTCGCCCGGTGGTAATTCCTGGAAGCGAATTCGAAATTCCATGTGATGTGGTGATCATTGCAATTGGCAACAGTCCCAATCCTCTGATTCCTTCAACTACTCCTGATATTGAAGTTTCCAAACATGGGACTATAGTAGCAGACACGGAAAGCGGCCGAACTACCAAGAAGAAAGTTTACGCCGGTGGAGACATCGTTACCGGAGCTGCAACTGTCATTTTGGCCATGGGCGCAGGGAAATCGGCAGCCAGAAGCATTATTGAGGATTTGAAGTGAGGATTTAACTATCCTCACTCTTTTTTTCTGGAAATTGTGTGTGCTTTCTCAGGCGGTCTTCAGATGCATTTTTCTACGTTTTTGTGATTCCCATTGTTTCTGGAAAGCATATTTTCTGAATTCCTCAATTAAAAAGATGACCACTGCAAACAGAAAAAGAATTGTCCATTCCAGTATTCCCAAGCCGGTGGTATTAAAAATTTTCTGAAAATATGGGATGTAGATTAAGGCAGCAGTAAAAACCAGAGAGAAACCAATTCCCCAGAAGATTAGATTATTGCTGAAAAATCCTATTTGAAAAACTGATCTGGTTTCACTTCTTATGGTTAGAAGATTGGCAAACTGAAGTACAATGATTCCTACAAATACTATAGTTGTAGCTTCCAGATGAAGGGGGTTGGTGAAGGTGAGATCATCCGGCTCAAGTTGCATTCCCGGTTGCCATCCACCCCTGAAAAGAACCCAGAAATAAGCGATCAGGATGAAAACGGCATTTAAAGACCCCAGCCAGGCATATCCCCTGATGAGTACGCTTTTATCGATCAATCCCTTGGATTTAGGACGCGGGGGCAATTTCATTATACCTTTTTCCGGCTTCTCAGTTCCCAGTGCCAAAGCGGGCAAGGTTTCTGTTCCCAGATCGATTGCCAGAATCTGAAGAGGCGTTATGGGAACCGGAGTTCGGAATATGGCAAAAACTGCAAAGGGAACTACTTCAGGAACCAGGTGGGCAAAAATGTAGGTGATAAATTTACGGATATTATCGAAAACAGCCCTTCCTTCTTCGATACCGGCAACGATACTGGCGAAATTGTCATCCGAAAGAATCATGTCCGCAGCTTCTTTAGCCACATCGGTTCCCCGGATTCCCATGGCAATTCCGATATCCGCTCTTTTAAGCGCCGGAGCATCATTGACACCATCACCGGTAACAGCAACGATATTGCCCATGTTTTTCAAAGCTTTTACGATACGGAATTTGTGCTCAGGATTAACTCTTGCAAAGACCACCTCACCTTTAAGCTCTTCGATCAAGTGATCATCAGACATGGCTGCCAGGGTTGTACCGGTGATTACTTTTGCTTTTTCGGAAGTGACAATCCCTACCTGACGGGCAATAGACAGGGCGGTCACTTCGTAGTCGCCGGTAATCATAACCACCCGGATACCGGCTTCTCTGCAAAGTGAAATAGCTCCTTCGACCTCCGGTCTTGGCGGATCGTACATGGCGGTGATTCCAATGAGCGTGAGATCCCGTTCAACATCTTCATTTGTGATTTTATTCAGATCTGTCCCATCTTCAATATCTCTATAGGCCAGGGCCAGAACCCGCAAGCCATCCCGCGCCATGGAATCTATTACTCTCGCGATCTCTTTTCTGTGATTCTCATTTATGGGAACGACTTGTTGATTAATCATTATTCTGGTAGATAAAGAGAGCATCTCTTTAGGAGAGCCTTTTACAAATGCTCGCCTGATACCTCCCGGAAGATAATGAATGGAGCTCATCCGTTTACGTATGGACTCGAACGGAAATCGCTTCAGCAGAGGATAAGTTTCCCTCTGGACAGAAACTGAATAGTTTCCTTTGCCGGCTAATACCAGCAGCGCTCCTTCGGTAGGATCACCTGAAATAGACCAGTAGCTTCTGTCAGCAGAAGGGGGGAAAAGATTGGCTGTGCTGCATAGAATCGAAACGTTGGCCAATAGAGAGAAATCGGCTCTTTTGTGGAAGTCTGCAGGGACTTTGGTTTTATTGCTGCTCCAGAGAAACTCTCCTGATGGCTCATAGCTGGACCCGCTGACTTCCACCACTTTATTATCTATCCAGATTTTACGTACACTGATCTGATTGGTGGTCAGAGTTCCGGTTTTGTCTGTACAGATAACATTGGTGGACCCCAGAGTCTCAACTGATGAGAGTTTTTTTATCAGCACGTTTCTTTTAGACATTCGCTGTACTGCTACCGCAAGTGACAAGGTAACAGTGGGCAAGAGCCCTTCAGGAATATTACCCAGGATGATACCCAAGGCAAAAAGAACAGATGCAGCAACAGAGAGTTGTGCAACCCACACTCCGATAGCCAGAAAGAACGCACCAAGAGCCATGGCCACGATTGCAATTATTCTGGTGAGTTTGTTAATTTCTTTTTGCAACGGGCTGAGTTCTTCCTTGACCGATTGTGTCAGGGCGGCGATTTTTCCAATTTCTGTGGACATGCCAGTAGCGATTATTACCGCAGTACCGTTTCCGGAAACTACACTGGTACCGGCAAACACCAGGTTAGGCATTTCAGTCCAGACAAACTCCTCGGTGTGATGAAACATGTCGGATGTTTTGTAACCAGGCCTGGATTCACCGGAGAAAACGCTGTTATCGACCCTGAGTTCATGGGTGGAAATCAAACGTGCATCTGCAGGAATATTGTCCCCCTCATCAAAAATGACAATATCTCCCGGGACTACTTCAGAGCTGTATACTTTTTCCTCCTTACCATTTCTGATTACCCTGGCAAAACTGGGGATAAGACCCCGCAAAGCTTCGATAGCTTTTTCTGCTTTGAACTCCTGCCAGAAACTAAACAGTGCGTTGACCACTATAACCAGTATAATCGCCCATCCGATAGTGGAGAGATCAATGGCGAATGCCAAAGCGCTGCCTGCCCACATTAAGAGAGCAAGCAGGTTGGTGAAATTGTGAATAAACTTTCTAACCAGAGATGGGCCCTTTTTCTGTTTAAGCAGATTTGGGCCATATTCCTTTATTCTGCTGGATGCTTCTTCTTCAGTCAGGCCCTCCGTTCCGGTTGCCAATTCCTGGAATACCTGTTCAACTGTCAAAGAGATGTAGCTTTCTTTTTCAGATCGTTGAAGAAGCATTATCTGGAAAAGCTCCTGATTGTCATGTGCCTCAATCAACCTTCTCACCAGGTTTGGTTTTTTAATTATCTGACTGATTCTGGATAAAACTTTCAGATGGGTGGCAGTCTCGGAAAGAGGGGTTATAAATAGGAAGATCAGGTGGACCGGCTTTTTATCGATCGAATTAAAGTCGATACCTTTCCTGGAGATGCCCACAAAAAAATAGACCTCTTTTATATCTTCCAACCTGGCATGTGGTATAGCACAACCATCACCGATACCAGTGCTGCTTTGATTTTCACGTTCTATGATTTTCCTCAATGCAATATTCTGATGTTTGATATGGAATTTGGAGACAATTTCCTTAAAAGCATCTTCTTTCGTTTCTGCCTTTATATCTGTACTCAAGAATGCCGGTTTCACTATAGATGAAAATCTCATGATAACTCCATCACAGATTTTTGGTGGTGGGAAACTGGTCATATCTGAGCATGGCAATTAGAATGCCATGTCTTGGGTGAAAAGAAACTACTCAGTTATTGAAACAAATACCTGGTAAGAAATCCAATACGCATCGGTTCTTTATTTGGGGACTTGAAATCCTGGCAGAGAGGACGCTTCCAGGTCACCCTGAACAGAACTTTTTAAGGCAAAACATGTTATTTGTAAATTTTTGCGTCTGTTTCAAACGTAGAAGATCTCCTTTTTAAAAAATTTTTAGTTTTTCAGCGCAAAAAGATTTTCCTGATGGTCTGAACAAGTCCTACAGCGAATAGAAAATTCCTGAGCC
Organism: Fibrobacter sp.; assembly: GCA_012519985.1. Classification (GTDB taxonomy): domain Bacteria; phylum Fibrobacterota; class Chitinivibrionia; order Chitinivibrionales; family Chitinispirillaceae; genus JAAYPC01. The sequence continues at coordinate 26 of JAAYPC010000176.1, read as the reverse complement.
GCAGGGATGACCTTTTTTGAAAAAAG
>JAAYPC010000175.1 GCA_012519985.1 Fibrobacter sp. | reverse complement strand
GATTGATCGGATTAAAATTTCGATTATGAACCCAAAATGTTGTGGACAGTTGCAGGTTTGGCAGTTTTACATGCAATTCTATCATCATTAGGGTTAATTCCATTTGCTATAATTATGGACTAATAATATCAAATCGGAAAAAACAGGAATTAATAGCAAAACAATTTCTAATCGAAATAATTTGGAAAAATTTTTAAACGAAGAAGTGTACTGTTTATCTTACGAAAATCACTGTATTCCAAATTAAATCACAAAATCCAAAATCCCAAACAGGGACAGGAGTAAGAAAGTTAGAAATGCGAGGTTCGAAATTCAACAGGAACGGGATTATTTCCTTGTTTGGAATTTGAATGATTTGGTTATTGGGATTTGTTTAGGATTTGCAGCTTGGAATTTGGAATTTTATTGTATGATTTAGCCGCTTTATGAAGTGTTCTTTGTTTAATTAACCGGACACTACTGAGAAAAAATAGATTGATAGGTGCAAAGTATGAATTAACATACTCTGCACCGGATGTACAAATCGGATTACATATCAGGCTGACCTTTGAGCTGATCAGTAATGCTTTTTATCGATGCCTGAAATTCATCAAGGCTTTTGGAAGCTTTCAACACGTCTCCTGCTTCAAATTCGGCAGCAGCAACAGTTGCAATGCTATCTGCAACTTTCAGTTCGTTTTTCAAATCCGGAACAAGGCTTTTTTTGCTCTTTAATTTTGAGGCCTTTTTCAGGTCATTTTCAGTTTCGTTCAGCATGCTTTTGGTCAACGCCAGATTTTCCTTTACCTGAGCGACAATGTTTTCCTTTGCCTTCGGTGCATCAACGGCTATTTCTTTAGCAATATCGGTTGCGCTTTTGAGAAGTTTTGTGACTCTGGTATATTTGCGGGTCAGGAAAAAAGAGCTTTTCTGTTTGGCAATTTCCTTTTCTGCTTCTTCAACTACTCTCTGAACATTCTGAAAATTCTTGGTCATATATTTGTCGGCTTCCACATCCAGGGCTGCTTTTAAGGCAGCTTTAGCCTCTGCCAGCTCAACATCGGGTGCTTTTTGGCATCCGTAGAAGAGACAGGCAACACATGTACCGGCAATGATCAGATTTACTTTTCGGCTAAAAAGACGCATACTGAGACTCCTGTGAAGATTGTTAGATTTAGCCTGTATGGAAAAATGGCAGGTAATCATTTAACTGGTAATAGCAATATAAGCTATTGAAATCGGATAGGCAACTTTTTGATTTAAAGATTTGATCCTATAAGCTGCACTGACCCGTTGAATCGTGCAATGGTGTAACTGCTAAGAGAAATAACCGACTCATTAGAGCCAGTGCGGATGGTAAAGCAAAAGGTATTAATCCAGAGAAAACAATTCTTCCGGTGAATCTACCTCATCGCTCAAAAAAGAGATTCCCACAGCAGCATCATGCACATCTTCAAAGTCCAGCTCCCGGATCTCTTCATCCGGTTGGATATAAACATCAGATTCAATGTCCATCAAAATTTCATCAGGTACATATTCTTCGAAATCTCCCAACATTGAAACCTCCTAATATGTTGAGTTTGAATGTTCTGTGGTGATTTCGAAAACAGAATACCAGATATTTAAAATTATTCGTAACTACTCGAGTATCTGATGAAAAAAATAACATGACAATATCAAATCGGGAAAAAAAGGAAATAATATCAAAACAATAACAATAAGAAGGAATCAGAATAAAATACCTAAACAAAGAATCGGAATTAAAAACTCCTTATGCAGCAGACCCGATACCTGTCCTTATTTGCTTAGAGTCTGATATACTTCTGCATTTCGGGAGCAGCCGCATAAAGCCACTCCCGTTTTTTTAGTTATTGCATAAAGCAAATCACCAGAAAACCAATTTTTCAACACAGGGCAGCATTATAGACACCTTCGGTGTAAGATGCTACAGTATCCCAGTTGAACCTGTCTTCAACCGCTACCCTTCCATTGCGACCAAGGGCACGACAATGGTCGTGATCAGCCAGAAGAGAACCGATACCATGGGCCAGACCTCCCGGATTTGCATCAACCAGAAATCCGTTTACATTATGCCACACGAATTCTCTTGGCCCACCAGCAGTTGTTGCTACAACCGGTTTACCAGCCGCCCAGGCTTCCAGTGCCACAATACCAAAGGGCTCATTGCGGCTTGGTAATGCCAGAATATCAATCGACCGCATCAGCTCGCTATATTCTCCTCTGGAGAGGCTTCCCAGAAAACGGATCGCATGGCCAACTCCCAATTGATTGGCACGATTAATCAGTCCTTCTTTCTCCGGACCTTCACCTGCAATAATAAATTTAGCTGAAGGGAAATATCCAAGTACCATGGGCACCGCTTCCACCAGAAGATCCATGCCTTTTTGCGCGATCATACGCCCAACAGCTAAAATGGTAGGATCAAGCGGAGCTATACCGTAGCGTTCCTTGACCGGACCGGGTTCAAGATAACCATTGAAATGATGATACGCAACGCCATTGGGTACCACATGAATCTTGGAATGATGTACTCCATAAATGCGCTGAATCTCTTCAGCAAGAAATCCGCTTATTGAGATGATCATTTTCGCATGATTACATGCAGCATATTCGGTGTCTCTAATCCAACTGGCAAAGCCATCGTGAAAAACATTACCATCGCGACCATATTCAGTCGAATGCATGGTAAGAATACCCGGTGTGCCAAATCCATCACTGATATATTTAAGCACATTGCCAGTCAGCCAGTCGTGAGCATGAACCAGTTCGAACTTCCCGATCATTGAGGTTACTTCATGGAAACGATGAGCCATAGCCTGACACATCCAATCCATACTCTGAACAAAATTATCACTGATGCCGTGATCGACCCGATGGTAATGAACTCCATCGATCTGATCATAATGACTCTGATCCTGTTTACGGCGGGTAAAAACGTGAATCTCGTGCCCCCTCCGTTCCAGACCGGCAGCAAGTTCAGTCACATGAACACCCAGGCCGCCGATATTGATTGAATGCAAAGACTCCCAGGAAAAAAGAGCTACACGCATGATAGCGCCTCCTTAGTTTGATAGGTGTTTTAGAAATGTGAAAGAGAAGGAAATGTTAAATTAAAGACTTATCAGCATTCATTTCTGCTACTTACTCGAACCTGTTTGACAAATCGATTTGTTTTAATGAGAAAAATTAGAAATGAGAAAATATTGAGAGATGAATCGAACTGCTTTGAGCACGATTCAATATTGAAACATCCGGAGAAAGAGTCTGACTGCGTAATAGAGATTAATTGATGAAAATAAGTCGGAAATTTTGGTTTGGCTTTTCCCATAACGCTTCCAGTGTTATGGGATCTTCAATATATATTTTTGACCGTTCCTGTATTGGTATAATTTTTACTGAAAAAATCTTTTATCAGGGAACAGGAAAATTTGAAATCCGTAGTTTCAAATTTTCCAGTTTTCTTCATTACACTGATGTTAAATACCAGCGCCTGATCATTATGCAAATCCGTTACGGTATGTAACTTCTGTATCCTTCGAGATCATCTGTACTTTG
>JAAYPC010000174.1 GCA_012519985.1 Fibrobacter sp. | reverse complement strand
TCTTCCCGTGGAGAATTTAAGCAGAAATTAAAAGCAGTTACCTGGGATGATAAAGGATTTGTCGCCAGATATGCCCCAGGTTATCAATCATCTCTTACAGGGAGTTTTGAAGAAAATTTTTCTTTGCGAATGAAAGGATTCAAGTACGATACTTTAGTTCACACCAGAAGAGTCGATGGACGGGTCATCAGAGATACTACTATTGACAGTATCAGAATTTTTGGATACTCTCTGCCCTCACTACCACTAATGAATCTGAATCTTAGAACTACTTATCCAAATGACCGCAATCTTGATATCACTTTTAATAACACCAGCCTGAGTACTGTTCCCAACAAAGGAATCTATTATCAGGGCAACCGGGATGACCGATTGAATTCTATAAGAATCGGTTCCACTTCCAACAGCCAGTTCTCATCAACTACATTACCGGCTGTTCAAATAGAGGGTGGAAGTGTTGTTGTCGAAAGTAAAAAACGTACCGAAAAACGTGACCGTAAAGTGCTCAGGGTTGCGGCCGGATCGGGCCTGATTACCACTAAAACCAGATGGTGTACATTACCATACCGCAGTGATGGTACCTACTATCTGATTAACAAAACCAAAAGTATTACTGACAGTACAGATAACGATGAAGACATTATGGATTCTGACATATACGATGTATCCAATTCCGATACTTTAAATGCAGATACTACCAGAATTGTTCCTGGTTCAGTTCGGGTTTGGGTCGATGGTGAACAATTAGATTCAACCCAATATACTTTTTACAGTCTGACTGGAAAACTTCAGTTCTCACCAAATGCACCAATCGATGCAGTCTCAATTATAACCATTCAGTATAAGATTCAAACTATTCCAGATGGCGGGATAAATGAGGTAGAATTGATTCCTGAGCACAATTTTGGCTTGATGCATTATGGTTCTGTCACTGTCTCCCCCACCGATTGGATCTCCGCCAGAGTAGGAATAGTGGGACTGGATGCCGACACCATAGGAGAATCATCCCGACTTAACCCAATTATCAATGCATCAATTCCATTAGAAATCCGCAGTGATAAGCTGTTTTTGAAATTTAACCCTGAATATTCATACAATACAGAAACCGGTGCAAAGGCAGGATCAGCTTCACTACAAAGCCGTTTCGGAAAAAAAACAGGATTGGTTTTTAATGGCATGTTTGCCGATAGTAACTATCGTACCACCGATACACTTTCCTACGGGTACGGTGAGATCAGAAACCAATATGACCTTCAGTTAACTCACGATATAAAAGATGAGATTCCTTTATCTTACTATCAACACAGACGCTTTGCCTCACACGGAATAGAGAATCGTTTTTCTGCTCAGGCCGGTATTCATTTTCCAGACTTTCCATTCTTAGACATGTCTTTATCACGTAGTTCCATAGAACATTTTAATTTACCAGATTCAGAGAAGACTACTTTTGACAGCCTGTTTAACACAAAAGACAAAATAAGATTCCGTCTCTATGAAACATCCTCCAGATTGCTGGAAAAGTTAACTCATGCAAACAAGATAAGTTATGATTTGTCCCATTCAGAATACCGATATGAGTCGGAAGGGGAAAGCTGGCGTAATGGCAGAATGAGTACTGCAGAGATTACCGTCGCCCCTGTTCAACCGATAACCATTTCCGGTAATCTTCTTTACCAGGGTGGAATAGATATCGATAGTATGCCATCCTCAATTCTTCGCCCCAGACTGGAACTCCAATCCATAAATACACCAAAGGGTATCGATTTAAATGCAACATACTACCTTAATTATGGGAAGTATAATTCTGAAGATAGCAGCACAGATACAATTACCAGATCTGTAAATGTGATCATTAAACCCGGAATGTGGCACCAGGCTCTCCGATGGATCTCTCCACGTGCAGCAATATCACAGGATATTTACAGTACCTTTAATGTTGTTGGCCCAAGTTTCTGGGAAATTCTTACCGGATCAAACGGCATCAGCAGCACCTATAATCTTCAGAGAAGTTTCGGATTTAATGTTTTCCCCACCGATGAGATCCTTCTGAGAAACAATAACGAATTTTCAAAGATTGATACCGCTAACATTTTCAAGACCACAAATGATATTCAGATCTGGTTAAATTCAAGGAATTTTTGGCAGGCAATATGGAATTACACCTCAAAGAATGAGGTTCACAACGGGAGTATAATCTACGATCGTACCTGGGCATCATGGCTAAGGACATCACCGGGCATTACCATTAACAGCATTATCGATTCCACAGGACATAAACTGGATTTAACACCTTCGCTAAAACTAAACATCAATTGGCAGAATTTCTGGATTGTTAAAATCTTTTCCACTTCACACGATTTCAAGCTTACATGGATCAGGCAAGATGATAACTTTAACAGTACCCCCAATATAGCTTACTCTGTCACCTTTTCTATACTGCTGCGACCGAATATTCAAATCAATAACTTTGAAATTATGTCATTTAAGCAAAAGAAAATATCCGATTTTCAAAGCAGGACATCATTAGTAATGAATTTTTGATTATAATATAGAAAGTCAGTGTTCCTGACTGTTGAACTTTTAAGTAAAAGGAGTCTGTATATGAAAAAAGCTTTAATACTAGCATCGATACTGTCAGTGGTTCTGCTTTTTATCTTTTCTTGTGAATTGGAATCTGACAGCGGTAATTCCAGTCGTGGAGTTGATGCACTAAAACTTACAGAAACCGACATAACCGGCTGGACTGAGGATGAGGGTGGTGGAACGTATAATTCAGAAACACTATTTGATTTTATTAATGGTGGTGCTCCGAAGTATATCAACAATGGTCTCATAGAAGGTTTTATACAGTATATGTCCAAATCGGACAGAAAAGCGACAATAATGGTTATGGATTTTGGAACAGAATCCAACGCAATCGCTATGTACAATGATATGAGCAACCGAAACAGCAGCCCGGAAAAAGCCGGGAATTACAATCTTAATACCGCTCAGTTGGATGTGTCACCATCCTCCGGGGTTGATGCGTACGCACATTTTAAGCAGTTTTATATAGAGTTAAACCTGACAGATTTTCCCGATAAATCAGAAGCACCAAATGTAGCAGCCAGTATAATTGAGGTTTTTGAGGCGAAAATTAATCAACTGAAATAGGCCTGTAAATTAACTTATTGCCTGTCAAAAAATAAAAAGCAGGGAGACACACTATGTCTAACAACAGTGTCAGCAGAAGATCTTTTTTAAAGGGAACCACAGCCACTGCAGCAGTCGCATTAACTCATGGTGGTATAACGAAAGTTTTGGCTCAGCAATCAACCGAATTGAAACCTGGCCCGGGAAACAAATGGCCCGGAAGAGTAGTAATCAACTTCAATAAAAATGCTGTCACCTGGAATGGTGATCTGGCAACGGCAGTACCGGAGATGATTAAAACCATGATCGATGAATCGATCACATTCCTTACCGGAAAGGAAACTGTCGGCGAAGCCTGGAAAGCAGTCTTTCCGGACACCTTAACCGCAAAATCAAAAATTGCAATTAAAGTACCACTGGGTTATGCTATTCAAAAGATTGCTCCACACTGGGCAGCAGCCAAAGCAATAATCGATGGATTGCGAGCAATGGATTTTAATGGAACCAAATTTCCCATAGAAAATATCATAGTTTATGATATGAATTGCCAGAACAAGCTTAAAACTTTTGGATATACCACAGAAAATTTAGGTAATGTAAAAATAGTGTATGACAATAAGGGTTCTGGATATTCAGATGGTGCTAAATCAGGTGGAAGAACACTGCAATATGCAAAATCATTAAATGAAGCAGATTTTTTGATTAACCTCTTTAGACCGGGCGGACATAGTAGCTGGGGTGAAGGATTTACCCTTGGGTTTAAGAACCATTATGGCACATATGACCCTGACCACAACTCTCCATTACCCTACCTCCGTGATATTAACTGTACTGGTGTTGTTTATACCAAAAACGTGCTTTCGATATGCTACGGAATTTTTGGTGCACAAGAAAACTCAGGTGCTCCCCAATCTTCCGATGTCTCTTATTATCAATATGCTAAAGCAGTAGACTCAACTATCACCAACACCAATCATCCTCCCTGCACGATTATCATGAGTACCGATCCTATTACTGCAGAAATGCAGACAATAAAAATGATGCGTCAGAGAGAAAATCCTCCCAAATCCTTTGATGTAAATTCTATGCCCAAATATCTGAAAGCTTCAGGTGGAATCAGTGGCGCACTGAATCCCACTTACAATATCGGTATTATAGATGAAGCTGAAATGAATATCAGACAAATTATCAATGGGGAGAAAATAGGCGTTAAAGTCAAGGATAGCAAAACACCTTTTGCCACTTTCAGCTCAAGATTGAATATCCATCAAATCAGAGGTCAGCATTCGACCATTATTCATTATTCATTGCCAGGTTCTAAAACAGGCAGTAAAGTAAAACTGGACATCTTTGACTTAAAGGGAAGTCT
>JAAYPC010000173.1 GCA_012519985.1 Fibrobacter sp. | reverse complement strand
GGACCAACTGCTGCTTTTAAAGATGTCGCTCTGCAGATAATGCCTCATCTTCTGCAGATCTCAAAAAAGAAAATCAACAGCTCCAGTCACACTTCCATACTGGTTGCCACCTCCGGAGATACAGGTAAAGCTGCACTGGAAGGTTTTAAAAATATTGATGGCATTTCCATAATGGTTTTTTTCCCTCACGAAGGTGTCAGTGAATTACAAAGGCTTCAGATGATAACTACTGACGGCAATAACACCGCCGTGTTTGCAGTCAGAGGGAATTTTGATGACTGCCAGACTGCAGTTAAAAAAATTTTCAGTGACGATTCGATTAAAAACAGCCTCTCACAAAACAACATCGAGCTGTCATCTGCTAATTCGATCAACTGGGGAAGACTGTGTCCTCAAATCGTCTACTATGTTAAATCATATATGGACCTGGTGCAAAGCAAACAGATCCAGCCGGGTGAAGAGATAAATTTCTGCGTCCCTACAGGTAACTTTGGAAACATTCTGGCGGCATATTATGCCAGAGCAATGGGTGTACCAGTAAAGAAACTTATCTGTGCATCAAACAAAAATCACATTCTACCCGACTTTTTCGCCAAAGGCATTTACGACTCTAACCGTGATTTTTACAGAACCAATTCCCCATCGATGGACATCCTGATCTCATCAAATCTTGAACGCTTTCTTTTTGAGGTCACTTGTCACAATGCGGAAAAAATTTACGCCTGGTACAAAGCATTGAACTCCAGCGGTAAATTCGAAATCGATGCCACTACCAGACAAGCTATCGATTCGGTGATTATCGGCGGGTGGGTCGATGAGGATGAAGTGCTTTCCACTATAGGAAACGTATACAATCGATTCGGCTATATTGTAGACACACACACTGCTGTGGGAATTGCCCTTTGCAATAAGCTTGGGCCATTTGAAAATTATACGGTTGTAGCTTCGACTGCAAGCCCCTATAAATTCAGTTGTGATGTTCTCAGTGGCATTGACAAAGCTAAACATGGTGATGAATTCGAATGTATAAAACAGATCTCTTCTATCTCCAATAAACCGGTTCATCCGGCACTTTGTGCTCTAAAGGAACGACCGGTACTGCATAATACAGTAATTGAAATAGATCAGATGCAGGAAAGTATTCTTAATACCCTGAAAAAAAATTGTCTTTCAGCATGATACTTTTCCGGAAAAATCCTCAGATTTATAAGACATATCACGGAGAATAACAGATAATGAGTTATAAATATGCTATCCTGGTAGGTGATGGTATGGCGGATTTCCCAGTTTCAGAATTGGGAAATATTACTCCGCTGGCTTATGCCAAAACCCCCAACATGGACACGGTTGCCATTAATGGTCATACTGGTCTGGTTTGCACGGTTCCTGCAGGTATGCACCCTGGAAGTGATGTAGCCAATCTTTCCCTGTTAGGCTATGATCCTCAGCGCTACTATAGCGGAAGAGCACCCATAGAAGCTGCCAGCATGGGTATATCATTGTCAGAAAAAGACACTGCATTCCGATGCAATCTGGTTACTATCGAAAATCACCGAATGATCGATTACTCTGCAGGGCATATAGATACCGAAATCGCAAATCAGATTATCAATCAATTACAAAAAGAGCTTGGGACCGACAGAATTCGTTTCTATCCGGGTGTGAGCTACAGACATCTGGTGGTGATCTCTGATTTTCCCCAAGACCTGAAATCTACTCCCCCACATGACATTACCGACTGTGAAATAACTCCACATTTACCTTCAGGGGACGGTGCAGATATAATCACCTCTCTTATGGAGAAAGCCCATTCTATCATCTCCAATTTTAAAAACAATCAACGAAGCAGTAAAACCAGAGCCACAGATATCTGGTTATGGGGACAGGGAAATTTTCTGAAACTCCCTACACTACAGGAGCTGTTTTCTTTGAACGGATCGGTTATTTCAGCGGTCGATCTGGTAAAGGGCTTAGGTGTACTGGCCGGGCTTGAAGTTCCTTCAATCGAAGGTGCCACTGGTTACCTGGGAACCAACTATGCCGGAAAAACCGAAGCTGCTTTCAAGGCTCTGGAAACGCAGGACCTGGTTTATCTGCATGTCGAAGCACCTGATGAGACCTCGCATGAAGGGGCGCTTCAGAAAAAGATCCAGGCCATCGAAGAATTTGATTCTTATGTGGTTGGTGAAATGTTAAAATACCAGAAAGAGCATCCCGAACTTAGAATACTTGTCACTCCGGATCATGCAACACCCGTTTCCCTGAAAACTCATTCATCGGAACCGGTACCTTATGTATGCAGTGGACCAGGGATTAACAAAGATTCAAGCACCAGTTATTCGGAGAAGGCAGCAGAAAAAAAGACGGTCTTGACCGGACCACAACTCTTCAGATATTTTATTCAAAAATGAGAAGTAAGTAATGGCATTACGACTGTTAGAAAAACTGATCACTCTCCTGTTTGATTTTCTTTCCATAAACATTGCATTCTTTACCGCATTCTGGCTCAGATACAAATCCAACATTTTCCCCGAAGCCTATAATCCATCTTTGGAACTTCTCTCATATATGCAACCATCGCTGATTGTAGCTTTTCTGTGGATTATTCTTTTTTTCTTTACAGGACTATATCGTGAGTGGTATAAGGAATCCAGAATCGATGAATTTTTCGTAGTATCCAGAACCGTGTTTTTCGGACTGTTTATCCTCTTTCTAATTACCAGTGCACCTCAGGTTATCGATTTCGCCCATAGCGGCAATCCCAGGGTTCTCTTTACCCGCACTAAATTTCCCATTCTGCTGACCTATGGTTCCTGCATGCTCTTTTTCGCCACTGCAAATCGTTTTGTCATGCATACCATTCTGACATTTTTATTCGCAAAAGGAATCGCTGTAAGCAATGTCCTGATTGTGGGTACCAATGGTTCAGGCAAGCAATTACTTAAAGAACTGAAGAACTATCCGCAGCTTGGCTATAAGGTAAGCGGATTTGTGGACAAGGACCGCAGCAGTATCAATGAACAGATAGATGGGATTCCGGTATTAGGCAGCTATCAGGACATCCCTAAAATTGTTAAAAATGAGAAGATTGAAGGGCTTATAATCACCCATATCAGCCAATCTCCCGATGACATTCTAAAGATTCTTGAACATTGCGGAGACATAAAACTCAATATTTACATGGTCCCCTCACTGATGGATATCATAACCGGACACCTGAAGACCCATCAGATATTTGGTGTGCCGCTGATGGTACTTCTCCAGGATCACATGCCTGCCTGGCAGGCACAGATAAAAAGGCTCATGGATATAGTGGTATCATTTCTGGTTCTGACACTTGGAGCACCTCTATGGCTTTTACTCTGCGTAATAATCCGCCTTGGATCACCTGGACCTGCTATCTACAAGCAGGAAAGAGTGGGACGCAATGGCAAGCTGTTTACCATGTATAAATACCGCTCAATGTATATCGATGCAGAAAAATATTCCGGACCCAAATGGGCGACCGAAGACGACCCCAGAATAACACCAGTAGGTAAATTCCTTCGCAAATCACGTCTGGACGAGATCCCTCAATTCTTCAATGTACTCAAAGGAGAAATGAGCCTGGTAGGACCACGCCCGGAAAGGCTCTTCTTTGTAGAGCAGCTCAAAAAGGAGATTCCATGGTATGTCCGAAGAATAAAAATGAAACCAGGAATCACCGGATGGGCACAGGTAAAACACAAATATGACTCATCCATAGAAGACGTCAAACAGAAAGTTCTCTACGATCTCTATTACTTCGAAAACATGTCCATCTCTCTTGACGTAAAGATTATCCTTCGTACCTTTCTGGTGGCCCTCACCGGAAAAGGAGCACACTAAAGAGAATCTGGCATTTCAGATTTCATTCCGATTCTTCGTTTTTTCTGATTACTTCTGATTAGATATTGTCTTGATATCATTTCCTATTTTTTTCCGATTTGATATTATCAGGTTTATTTTTTGCCATCAGATACCTAAACAGTACGATTTGAGTTTTTATGATAAAGAGATTGGCCTTGTTTTTGATTTCAGTTTTCAGAAAAACTGATAACGAGGGGCTCTATGGGAAAACCGGTTCAGATAATTGGTATTCCGCTTGATCTTGGTCAGTCCCGCAGAGGTGTGGATATGGGTCCCAGTGCCATCAGGTATGCCGGTCTTGCAGACAGGCTTGAAAAGCTGGGATTTGAAGTTGAAGATTTAGGAAACATTCCCGTTCCTGTCAGAGAACATCTTCCTCAGAAAGAAAGTTCCGGGTTTGCATCTGAGATTGAGTCAGTCTGTTCCGAAGTCTACCAGATTGGCTGCAATGCATTGAAAAAAGAGGCCGTCCCCCTTTTCTTAGGCGGTGACCATTCCCTGGCTATCGGAACTGTAGGTGCTGTGACCGATCTATCGCCATGCGGTGTTCTATGGATTGATGGTCATGGCGATTTCAATATTCCGGAGACCTCACCAAACGGAAATATTCATGGAATGCCGGTATCAATTCTTCTGGGATATGGCTTACAGAATCTGATTAATGTCGGTAGAGCCGGCCCTAAACTAAGAGCAGACCAGATAATTTTGATTGGTACCAGAGATCTCGATTATGATGAGCGTAATCTGTTAAAATCAAGTGGAATTCGCATCTATACCATGCGGGAAATTGATGAACGTGGAATCGCAGCGGTAACCCGGGATGCTATCAATTTATTCTCTCATCTCCCGGCAATCCATGTCAGCCTCGATATGGATGCTCTGGATCCCATTGTGGTTCCTGGAGTTGGAACGCCTGCCTCCGGTGGCTTAAGCTACAGAGAAGCACACCTTCTGATGAGTATGGTATGCGACTCGGGGAAAGTACGATCCATGGATATCGTAGAGATCAATCCTATTTTGGATAATAGAAATATCACAGCCGAAATAGCAGTCGAATTGGCTGCCTCGCTTTTAGGTGAAAAGATCCTGTAATTAAAACCGGCCAAAGACCTGAATGCGTGGGTTAAACCCCAATTTCCCATTAGACAGGGACTTAATTTAAGCCCGACCTGGCAAACTGAACTTCGTTATCGTAGTTCTGAACTTCGTTATCGTAGTTCTGAACTTCGTTATCGTAGTTCTGAACTTCGTTATCGTAGTTCTGAACTTCGTTATCGTAGTTCTGAACTTC
>JAAYPC010000172.1 GCA_012519985.1 Fibrobacter sp. | reverse complement strand
GACGGTCTCGAAAACCGTTGTGCTGGATTTCTGGCACCCAGGGTTCGAATCCCTGCCTCTCCGATCTAAAAAAATACGGTTATCGATCTGGCCCTGAAAGCGATCATAATGTCATAACCATCGATTCTTTCTTAAAAATCCTTAGCCCAAGAATTTTAAACTCATTTTCTGGCACAAATTATATTAGTCGTTCTAAATTTGCGGAGAGGTGCCCGAGCGGTTTAAGGGGCACGCCTGGAGAGCGTGTGTACGGAGCCCGTACCCAGGGTTCAAATCCCTGCCTCTCCGCCATTTTGATTTGAGATTTAGGATATTAGATTTTAGATTATCGGAGTAAGAATAGCAAAACAATTGGTCTGCTCTGCTGCTTCGTTAGCTGCAAACAGCAGAGCAAAAATAATCAGAAAGAAAAAACGTAATTTAAAGTCATTCTTTGAAATTTCTGACTAAAAACCGGACAAATCTGAAATTTCTTGTTCTTATAAATCTAAAATCAAAAGGATCTGAAATTCTTATTCCTATAAATCTAAAATCAAATATCCGAAATCTAATATCATTATATGGGCCAGGCCCTGCGCAACTAAAGGCTGTGAACCCCGCCAGGCCTGGAAGGGAGCAACGGTAAGCAGATACTTGGTGTGCCGCAGGTAAACTTGGCCCTTTTTTTAGAAAAAAAATCTTATGAGTTATTTAGTCTTTGCCCGAAAATGGCGTCCCCTTACTTTCGATGATGTTATCGGTCAGGAACATATCACCGATACTCTCAAAAAAGCCATCGAAAAAAACCGGGTGGCTCATGCTTTTATCTTTACCGGGACTCGGGGAGTAGGGAAAACTACTTCTGCCAGGATTTTGGCAAGGGCTCTTAATTGTGAAAAAGGACCCACTCCCAATCCCTGCGGCGTGTGTACATCATGCAAAGATGTTTTGAGCGGGGCAAGCTTTGATGTGCTGGAAATCGATGGCGCATCCAATAACTCGGTTGATGATATAAGAGAACTACGAGATAATATCGGCTACTCATCGATGGGTGGAAAATACCGGATATTTGTTATCGATGAAGTGCACATGCTTTCCAAACCTGCTTTCAATGCGCTCTTAAAGACTCTGGAAGAACCTCCGAAAAATGTAATTTTCATTTTTGCTACCACCGAACCCCAGAAAATCCCCCAGACAATTCATTCCAGATGCCAAAGGTATGATTTTCGCAGAATAGGAGCGGAAAAGATTCTGGAACGTCTGATTCATATCTGCACCGCAGAAAACATCAATTTTGAGCGTTCTGCACTTATGTTGGTTGCCAGGAAGGCAGAAGGAAGTATGCGCGATGCCTTGAGCCTTCTTGACCAGGTATACTCCTTTTGCAGAGAAAACCTCACGGAAAAAGAGGTTCGTTCGGTTCTTGGGTTGGTGGGAATGGAGGTTTTTGAGCGGGTGATGGATGCTGTTGCAGAAAAAAATGCGGTCCCCGCTCTCAATATTATTCAGGAAGTGCTGGTTCAGGGATTTGACCTTCAGGAGTTTATTCAGGGACTTCAGGAACATGTGCGTAATCTGCTCTTTGCCAGGATCCCTGGAGCACTGGAGAGCAGAGGGATTGAGCTGGAAACCGATACCATACAGAAATTTGAAGTTTCTGCCAGAAGATTTTCTGAAGGAGATCTGCTCAGGATGTCCGAAATTATCAAAAAGGCAGAGTATGATCTCAAATGGAGTGCATTTCCCAGATTCGTTGCCGAATTGATGCTTCTAAAGCTAACCTATATGGACAGTACGGTTTCTGTTGAACAATTAATAAAAGCTCTGGGTGACCCGCAGCAGCCATCAGCAGTAAACATAGAAAATCTGAATAATCATTCGGATTCAAAAAAAAAATCAGCCTGAAATAGAAACCGGCGCACTCTATTCTCAGTCCGGCTCTGAGCCAGTATCCTCAGTACAGAATAATTTCAAAGAAGAAGAAATTAACGAAGCTAACAGTGCCGGTGTAGTGCAGGAAAATGCTTCCGCACCGATTGTACCGATAGAGGATCTTGGAGATCGGTGGCCTGATTTTCTTGAACTTTTATTGAGAGAGCATCCAAATTTAGGTTCATTTCTTTCTTTGGCTAGTATCGGTTCCATTTCATCCGATCTCGTTAAGCTGAAATTTTGCGCAGATTATCGCTTCCAATACATGGAAGTGTCTAAAAAGCAGAACCGAAAAGAAATAATCCGTTTGCTTCAGCAGTTTACAGGTCATCAACTGGATCTGGAGATCATCCTTGATCTTAATGCAGCAAAGCAGGAGAATACTAATTATATTAAACAAATCGCTAATATTCCATCAACAATAGATGACCAGATAGAGAAAGAACCAATCATTAAAACTATACTGGAGATCTTTGATGGGGAAATACTGTAGTTAAGGAGACAAATAAATGTCGAAAAATATCAACAAGCTGTTAAAACAGGCTCAGAAGGTTCAGGCACAGATGATGAAAGCCCAGGAGGACTTTCAGAAAAAAGAAGTCGAGGGCAGTGCTGGAGGTGGTATGGTGAAGGTGGTTCTTAATGGAGCTAACCAGCTTGTTTCCATAAAGATCGATCCGGAAGTGGTAGATCCCAAAGATGTGGAAATGCTTGAAGATCTGATTGTGGCTGCACATTCCAATGCGATGGAAAAAATAAAAGAGATGTCTGAATCCACTTTTGGTAGTATCACTGGTGGATTGAATATTCCCGGCTTATGAACAATCCTCTTGAGGAACTGGTAAATGCTTTATGCCGTCTTCCCACAATTGGGCCCAAAAGTGCCTGGCGGCTTGCTCTTCATCTGATGGAGCAACCAGAAGAAGAGGCTGTAGCTTTAGGGGAGACGATAATAGACGTTCGCAAGAAGCTTACCAGATGCAAAGTCTGCTTTAATTTCAGTGTACAGGAACTCTGTTCTATCTGCCAATCAACTCAGAGAGACAAAAGCCACATTTGTGTTGTTGAGAAGCCGGCCGATATATTCGCTATCGAAAAATCCGGCAGATACCGTGGAGTTTATCATGTTCTTGGCGGAGTTCTTTCGCCTCTTAATGGTATTGGAATTGACAAGCTAAAGATAGCCGAGCTGGGGGAAAGGATAGAATCAGAAGCACCACAAGAGTTGATTCTTGCCCTTGGCAGTAGCGCCGATGCAGAAACTACTGCGCTTTATCTCGCCAGGCTCTTTAAAAAGAAGAATCTGAGGGTGACCAGGCTGGCCAGAGGATTACCTGCCGGAATGGAACTGGAGTACGCCGATCAGATCACACTCGGGCAGGCACTTAACGAACGGATCGATATAATATATGGAGAAGAATAACAATAAACGAACATTGACATACTGGATACGCAAGATCGGAGCCAGTCTATTCTTTCTGGGCTACTTTCCCTTTGCATCCGGAACCTTAGGATCACTGGCCGCTGTTGGCGGATTGTGGTATGTTCATTCCCAAATAGGTGACCTGCATTGTCCGGAAAGACTGCCCCTTTACTGGGGAAGTATTTTTATTCTGGTAGCAATCAGCATCTATCTTTCTTCCCAATGCAAGGCGGTTTTTGGCAAAGATGATCCTTCGGAGATAATAGTCGATGAAGTGGCAGGGCAGGTAATTACATTTTTCATGATTCCAATCTCTATTAAGACACTATTGATTGGCTTTCTTCTTTTCCGTTTTTTTGACATTGTTAAACCTTTTCCTATTGGTACCATGCAGGAACTCGATGGCGGTGTGGGAGTCACCATGGATGATGTCCTGGCCGGTGTATTTGCCAATATCAGTCTTTTTCTGATATTGGGAGGATATCAACTTATCCGTTCTTATCTGTGATGATAGATCAATACATATTATCGATTGCCAAATATATCCGTGCACATATGCAGGAAGTCTGCTTTGGGATAACTGCAGTTACACTGGTGATTGCCGGACCATCCATAAATGGTCTTTTCAGACAAATCACACGAAGCCTGCACTGGTTTTTTCGTTATCTTTTGTTTATCATTTTATGCAGTGCAGGATATGGGTTCCTCTCACAGGTGATCTATCGTGGTGTAAGAAACTGGTTTCGGGGGCAATCCTCCATGATGCTGGTAATCTGGACTGCTGTAATTTATCTGCTTCTGGCATGGCTCGCCAAGAAACAGAAGGATATTTAGCAAGAGCACTTTGTTTAGGATTCTATTCTAGTTGACCAGCGATTCGCAGGAACTGCTCTAATGAAGCCTTTACGGCCTGAGATCTTATCTGTTGACGGTTTCCTGAAAAAACACACCTGATACTTTCGAGTCTGTCACCCACTGCTATTCCAATATAGACCAGACCCACCGGTTTCTGAGCTGTGCCTCCATCCGGTCCGGCTATCCCTGATACCGAAATTGCACATTCGGTGTTAAAAAGTTTACATGCACCTTTAGCCATGGCAATCACGGTCTGATCACTGACAGCACCATACCTGTCAAGAATCTGTTCTTCCACACCTAACAACTGATGTTTTATCTGGTTGTCGTAGGCGATAACACCGCCCCGGAAGTAAGCTGATGATCCTGCGATATCAGTCAATGAGGCTCCAAGAAGCCCACCGGTACAGGATTCTGCCACAGAGATTTTAAGTTTGTGTTCAACCAGGAATTTACCTGTAGTCTTGGAAAGTTCTTCGATAGTGTTCATAGCTTCTTATCCCTGGTAATGAGTAGGATCCTTTACACCGGCATCCAGGAATCCGTTTTTTCTTATGATGCAACTATCACAGCTTCCGCAGGCAAGGCCGTCCGGTGATGGATCATAGCAACTGTGAGTAATACCGTAATCTATGTTCATAGAAATACCAGCTTTTATTATTTGTGCTTTGGTAAGGGAGATCAGAGGTGTGTGAATTGTAATCTTCTGGTTTTCTACTGCTGCTTTAGTGGCCAGGTTTGCCATTTTCTGAAATGCTTCGATAAACTGGGGTCTGCAGTCAGGGTAGCCAGAATAATCTACCGCATTTACTCCGATAAAGATGTCGTTGCAGCCTAAAACCTCTGCCCAACCAAGAGCATAAGAAAGGAAAATGGTGTTTCTTGCGGGTACATAGGTATTGGGTATGTTATGGTTTTGGTGGTGAACCCCGGAGTTAACTTCTTTTGATATTGAATTTTCACCTCTGGGGAAACAGTTTTTGGGAACATCCATGTCAGAAGTGAGAGAACTTCCTCCAAATGCTCGCAGATCGATGTCGATTATCCTGTGCTCCTTCGCATTAAAAAAGGAGGCCACCTTTTTGGCACTCTCAAGTTCCACCCGATGGCGCTGTCCATAGGAGAAACTCATAGCATAGATCTCAAAACCCTCTTTTCTGGCAAATCCACAACAGGTTGCCGAATCCAGACCACCGCTGACCAGTACAACCGATTTTTTCATTTTTCAGACTCCTCTGCGCTCACCCCAGATAAGTTTGTGTAATTGAACATTTAGCCGTACAGGCGCATTGTATTCAAGGATCCAGTCTGCCAGACTCTGAGCAGAAATACAATGCATGTTTGGCGAAAAATTTATGGTGTAGGACTGAAGTTTATTTTCGCATATATGCTTAAGTGCCCAGTCGAAATCCGCTTTGCCAGATATGACATATTTAAGTTCATCTTTGTGACTAAGCATTGTCAGATTACTTTTAAGAAAAGAATCACCCATGCCACTGTCCGGACATTTTACATCCACTATACGATGACACTCCGAAGAGATGACCCCAATGTCGCAGCTCCCGTTAGTTTCGACCAGAACTGTATAGCCCAGCTCAAGAAACCTCTTGCAAAGCTCGGGTGTGTTTCTCTGGATCAGTGGTTCTCCTCCGGTAATTTGCACTAATCTGGTTTTGTGCTTTAAAACCAATTGCACAATCTCCTCTATAGTGAACTCATTCCCTTCGGTGAATGCATAGGTGGTGTCACAATAGTTGCACCTTAGATTGCATCCGGTAAGTCGCACAAAGGAGCACACTGATCCGCTGAAAGTGGACTCACCCTGTATGCTTTTGAAAATCTCGCATACGTTCAGTTTATTCATAATAGATGGCTGCGTTACCTGGAGTTTCCTGCACTTCTACTCTGACTACAACCGCTTTGGAATCGGCCAGTGCGATTTTTAGCTGTTCGAAAATGAATCGTGCGATGTTTTCCGATGAAGGATTCACTTCCAGTACTTCATTGAGGTCTTTGTGATCAAACTGATTAACGATCGTTTTAAGGTGCTTCTTAAGGATTTTGAAATCGATACCGATTCCTGCAGAATCCAGCTCTGCACATCTAACGGTCGCCTTCACCAGCCAGTTGTGCCCATGAAGATTTTCGCAGGGACCCTGGTAATTTTTCAAACGGTGCGCAGCAGAAAATGAAGTTTCTGTGGTAATTTCAAACATATTGCTCCTATTATTCAAAAATTTAAAACTTAGGTGAAAATACATTCAGGTACAGGGTTTAAGGTTCAGAGGATTCCGATCTCTTTACTTCGATATTTGATATTCGATATTCATTCCGCATGCCTTACCAGATTCCTTACATGCGCTCGGAATGATGTCTATCGATAAATTCGCGTTACCCTCCTTTGAGGGATTGGCCGCACAGCGATGCTTTTCAGCGGGGAGAAACCACCTGATCCCAAACTGTTTTTGCCCTGTGAAATGCGAGCTGGAAACATTTCCGAGCTTGAGTGCGCAGGTGATTTCAGCCCTGGAAATACTTCCGAGGTTGAGTCCACCAGTGATATTATCCATGGAAGTACTTCCGAGCCAGAGTCCACAGGTGATTTCAGTGCTGGAAATAATTCCGAGACTGAGTTAATATGGATTAACTGCAATCCAGCTTCGAAAATCTCTTCCAGCCTAAGATTGACCGCTCATTCCCTGGTCTGACACTCTTTCTTTAAATCCGATTCTTCTTTTTCTTATAAATCTAAAATCTAATATCCTTAAATCTTAAATTCTCTCTCACCATCCCGGAGCCAGAAAAAAGCCCCAGCTCCAGTTTAAATCATTTCTCTGGAATGGGTATGCTGCGTAAATCTGCAATACCAAAAGTCCAAAAAGATTGAATCTGGTTGCTGCACCAACACTAAATACCGGAACCCGTTCTTTCGTTTTAGCATTTAGCTCCGGAATGGGATGGGAGTTTTTGGTCCAGGCAACACCACCATCCAGAAAAGCTACCAGATCGGTTGGAAGATAGGGGAAATTAAAAAGGCCAAACTGTTGTGTGCCGAATATGGGAAGACGAAGCTCAATATTTATGACCCCGATTCTTGAGCCTAAAAGACGGTTGAATTCTGGACAATTCTCCTCATCACCCTCTTCAGAACATTCTGCCAGATCGTAGGAGTAATAGCTGTAGCCTCTGATCCAGGCTTCATTTCCAACAAACAATTCCGAGAGTCTGTAATCCTGAGAATCCCGAAGATAGCGACCATAGTGCAAAAAGCGGAATGCAAGAGTAAGAGGATTAAAAAGAAAGTATTGACGATAATCGGCAAGAACGGTTCCAAAAAGAAGCGATCCGGTTGTTTGCTGATATTCCAGACGGAAGCGGCGCCCGGTAACCGGTCCGGTAAATCCGAAATAGGAGAAATCACCGACATAGGCAAGTGATGACTGGAACATGTTCAGAGAGGCAGGTTCATCATCATCGACAAGATCCTGGCGTCCAACAATGCGGTTGTTAATAACGCTGATCTCTTCGGCACGATAATCATAACTGATTCTTCCAAATCCGGCAGTAAATTCCATCCTGCGACTGCTTGAGAATGGAAACTGCAGGATAGAGTAGATCTGGTTGTCATACATTCTTTGATCTGTCAGGGTAATTTTTTGTACATCCCTGATTTCTCCATCGATCGTGGTGGTGTCGTTACGAACTTGTGCAGTGGTTGCCATGTAAGGAATTCGACTGAGGACAAATCCCCAGTTAGGCCGCTTTTTCTGGTTAAGGTAAAATGCTTCAGCACCAAAGTCTCTGATTCCTCCATTTATTTGTGCACCAAGTCCCAGAATATGATCCCCCAGCAGATCGGTGAAAAGAAATGAAACACCACCGGCAAAACCCACACCAAGGGGGTCTGCTGCAGCTCCCACAACTAAATTACCAACATATAACAGGCGAAGTCTGGGGTTATAGTTAAGCACCGAGAAAGATGAATCGGAAACCAGACCTTCGGTAGGATTTTCGAGATATGCATCTACTATGGGAGTTTTATGAGAAACCGGTGGAAGCTTTATATTTCTGAAGTAATCATCTTTGGATAAAACAATGTACTCTTCTTTAGGGGGATGTGGCTCCAGAGTGTTGATTCTGTAACCGGATTTTTCAAAGACGCTGAATGCCAGCTTTCCATTTTTTGATGCTACAGAAAGAGCCGGAGCCAGTTCGGTGAGTCCGCTTACTCCGGTAGCGATATCGGTGATTTTAAAGAACTTGAAGGATTGAAGGGAATAACAATAGATATTGCTGAAACCATCAGGATCTGAAATAAAATAGATATATTGACCATCAGGAGAAAACTGTGGGTCTATGTGTTTGGCCCAGTTTGCTATCGAGAGATAGTCTATCGTGCTATCTGTCAGGTTGAAAAGAGCGATCCGTGGCGGGCCGTAAGAAAGAGAATCCGGACTGGGGTGGTCAGCCTTATCAGTAGCAAACAGGATCGAATTACCATCAGGAGCCCATGATGGCTGAAGTTCTGCATAGACATCATCAGTGAGTTTCTGCAGTGTTTTTGAGGTAAAGTGATAGATAAAAAGATCACAGATAGCATCTTCTGTTGCGGAAAGCAGAAGCTTTTTTCCATCGGGTGACCATGCGATACTGGAGATATCACCCAGTTCTTTAAAATGGAGGGTTTGTTCGACTCTTCCTTTTTTGACATTGTAAATAGCTATCGCGTTATCTCCTGTTTTAAATACAGGAAGTGCAATTTTATCTGCATCCGGAGACCATGCTGCCGAGGAATTTGTAAATCTAAGCGCTTCGAAGTGTTCGTCGGTTTGAGTGTTGATCAGTTTATTTTTAATTTTGCCATTTGCTGCATCCGCTATAAACAGATCGATGGAGAAAAGGTCTTTGGAGGAAAAATAAGCAATGAGCTTTCCATCGGGACTCAGCACTGGAGCAAGATTTATAGATGTGTTGTCTATGATCTGATTACCGGTTTCGGCTGGTTTTTTTTTCTTTTGTACCAGATCTCTGAAATGTTGAGTAACAGCAAATTCCCAGTCTATTGACAGAGAATCGACCGGAGTTCCCAATGTTAATTTGAATCCCTGATACCATCCATTCTGCAGAACCGATTCGAAAAGAGGGATTATTATATCATCACCAAAATTACCTGCGATGAAAGCCCATAAAGCGTGTCCGTAGCGATAGGGGAAATAGGAAGGGTTTTTGCCCATCATTTCGATTGAGGGGATATCATCAAATAGAACCGCATCTCTCATCCACATGGAGGTAAGTGGGGCAAAGGTGCCAATGGTGAGATATTCAGACATTCCTTCTATAAACCAAAGTGGGATTTGATTTCCTCCGGTGATCCCTGCATTGCTGCTTTTCATGATATCGTAATGAAAAGCGTGGGCCAGTTCATGCCCAAGGACATGGTTATTTTCGGAATATACACCGGTAAGCGGCAGAACTATACGGTTCATGAATCCTTCAGTGACACCGCCGATTTCCTGGGTGAGCAGTTCATTGATGGCATTGGTCTGCTGAAAATCAGCATGATTTGTGTACAGGAGAATGGGCTGATTATCTGGCAGGGGTCTTTGGAATATCAGTTTGAAACGGTTATACCATCTTTCAAGAAGAATGGCGGCTTCATTGACAGCAGCCTGTTCAGAGGTGTAAAAATGGATATCAAAAGACTGGGTATGTAATATCTTGAAATCGAAATTGTCATATTGAACTTTATTTCTTCCGAAATACTCTGCCAGGCTCTGATTTATCGTTAAAATAAGAAAAAAGAACATGCAAATAGGAATTTTCATAAAGTTGTCTCCCTGTGGATGAGGTAGCAGGGCGATTAGCGCACTCGGTTCGGGACCAAGGAGTGTTGTCTCCCTGTGGATGAGATGGTAGCTAAAGTGATACTCAAGATGAATGCCAAAAGGAGAATATCAGGATAATTAAAGGTATGAGTGTTGCTCTGATTTGCTTTTTGGGTGAGAGAGTGTGTCCATATAAAAGACAGGAGGTTAGTGCAGATGTCCAGAAAACCGGGGACCGATGTTAATGGTAATCCTTTCAGTATGCAGGTTATTCAGATGGTTTGGAACAAGGGGGTGACAGTACCCGGCATTGATCCTTCCGAGAAAAGAAAAGATGGCTGCGGTGCCTGGATAGAGCGCAGTCAATATAGAGTTTATGAAAATAATGGCACTGGATGGGAGATTGATCATATAAAGCCGGTTATTCTGGGAGGAAATGATGATATCAGCAATCTTCAACCGCTTCAATGGCAGAATAACCGAAGCAAAGGAAATAATTATCCGGGGAATGTGTGCTCGGAGGAAGCTGAAGCAGGATGATTTCCCCCGAGGGGTAGCCCCCAGCTTCAGACTGAGGTTTTCAGGATAGCATTCCACCACCACCGGTTGTCCAAGTACCATTGTATGGTCTTTTTGATACCCTGCTCAAAGTTTACCGAAGGTGACCATCCGAGTTCACTCTTAATAAAGCTGGCATCGATGGCATAGCGGCGGTCATGACCAAGTCTGTCTTTAACAAAGGTAATCAGAGATTCTGGTTTGCCCAGCTCTGCGCAGATCAGTTTGACAATGTCAATGTTATGCCACTCATTATTTCCTCCGATATTGTAAACATTTCCAGGAGTTCCTCTTTCCAGTACCAGTTTAATTGCGGCACAATGGTCATTGACAAAAAGCCAATCTCTCACGTTTTTTCCGTCACCATAGACTGGTAATGGCAGATCCCGCAATGCATTGGTAATGGTGAGGGGGATAAGCTTTTCCGGGAACTGGTATGGACCGTAGTTATTTGAACAGCGTGTAATCAGAGCAGGGAAATTGTAGGTTTCGTAGAATGCTCTTACCAGCAGATCACTGCCGGCTTTAGAAGCAGAATAGGGACTATTGGGTGCAAGCGGTGTCTTTTCGGTAAAATATCCGCTTGGTCCTAAGCTTCCATAGACTTCATCGGTGGATATATGTACAAATCTCTTTTTATCGTATCGGTCCTGCCAGGCTTTTTTTGCTGTTTGCAATAAAACTTGTGTTCCCAGCACATTGGTTTTTACAAACGCTTCCGGCCCGGTGATGCTTCTGTCCACATGTGACTCTGCGGCAAAATGTACTACTGCATCGAAATCGTGATTGTCAAACAGATCTGCTACCAGAGAGGAATCATCAATGCTTCCTTTAACGAATTCGTATCCCGGGTTATTTTCAAGAGAGATAAGGTTGTCCGGATTACCTGCATAGGTTAAGGCATCAAGATTGACTATTTTATAACCGGAATCGGAATCCAGAAGAAAATGCACGAAATTAGATCCGATAAAACCTGCGCCGCCAGTAACTAAGATTGTTTTCATAATTCATCTTTCATTGATGTTCGATTGATATGTGTTTTGATTCATCAATCAGGAAATTCTTGAATGCTGTTTTCCAGTCTTTCATTACGTTCATATTGAGTTTTTTGAGATTCGCATTTTCCAGCACGCTATAGTGAGGGCGGGGGGCTGGTCTGGGGAATTCGTCTGTAGTACATGGAACCAGTTCCACATCTATCCCTGCAGCTTTTATTATTTCCAGAGCAAAATCGTACCAACTGCAATACCCTTCATTGGTGCAATGAAAAATTCCATAATATGGTTGGGTTATCATCTTTAAGACCTGTGCACAGACCTCTCTGGTGTAGGTAGGGGTGCCAAACTGGTCATTAACCACTTTAAGAGGCTGCTTCTGCTGCATTTTTTTCTGTGCGACATTTCTAATTGTCTTCACGAAATTGTTCCCATAAATACCATATAGCCAGGCGATACGAAAAATCTGATATTTTTCGCAGTGAGCGGCAATAAGTCTTTCACCTTCCAGTTTTGATTTGCCATACACTGTAAGTGGGGCAGTTTGATCCTGCTCCAGATAAGGAGAATCTTTTTTTCCGTCAAAAACATAATCGGTGCTTATATGAACCATAACTGCACCTGCCTTTTTAGCGGAAATGGCAATGTTTTGAGCTCCCTGCGCGTTTACAGCAAATGCCGTTTTCTGGTGAGTTTCACAATCATCGACAGCGGTATATGCGGCACAGTTTATTATGTAGTCTGGTTTGAAGTCTATGATGCAGCGCTCAGTCATCGATGGATCTGTAATATCGATTTGAGGAAAGTCGATCTCTGAGACATTAAACCCGGCCTGTTTGCTCAGCATAACCATATCCGAACCTAGCTGACCATTTGAGCCGATGATTAAAATCGAGGGGTTATTCATTGGTCCTTAACAGCTCCCTGCATTTTTCCAGAATAGGTTCATAGCAATCCCGATATCCTCTTTTTACAGTGTAAGCAGGAATATCGTGCTCTTTAAATTTCCAGTTGCTTTGAGCATTAAATTTAGCATATTGTTCCATCACTTCGAAAGGCAAAAAATTAGTTTCGGTATTAGTCAGTATCTGCTCTGCCAAGAGTAGTGTGAGAGAGATGCTTTTATTGCTGAATCCTTCAAATAGACTCTTAATCAGTTGGGCTTGACGAATTTGGCAATCGCGCACACCTGAAATGGAAGGAGACATGAAGTAAAGAAGATCCTGACCGTTGAGTCGTCGAGTTCCTGCTTCAACATTTAGTGCAGACGCCGCTTTCTCATCGATGTTGATTTGAACTCCGCCCAGTGCACCGGCGGCACGCATCAAATCATCTTTGTCAAAAACGCAATATCTGGATATGCGAATATTGAGTATACGTTCCAGAAAAGTGCTTACGAAAACCGGTCCTCCGTAAAGGTATGCCTGGCCGATAGTGGAGATACCCTTGGAGAATTGTTCGATGAGCAATTCTGATGGGACTCGAATAAGATGAAAATTACTGGATTCATATTGGATGCTTATCACATAGAAAACGGCAGGAGGGCCACAGAAAAGCAAATTAAAAGGCATGAATCTATTCATGTGATTAATTTTTTCACGATTGAGTTGTGAAAAACGTTTGCTGACATCAATACCACTGGAAAGGCGGGTTACCTCAAAAGGCCTTCCATCATTATAGATCTTTGCAGACTGACCTGATATAAGGTTAATTGCTTCGCTGTTATCAAGTCGCTCCAAAAGAATCAAACCATCCATCAGGTTTATTTGGATATGATCTTTTTGAATATCAACCAGAAAATCTGCTCCTGTCCCTCCAACGGTTAAGACTGCTTGAGGAGTAAGAATGCGGAACAGTTCAAAATCGTCTTTGGAGTAAACGGTTCTATACCAGCATGTTCCTGATTTCTGGAAGAGTTCGACTGTGCTGCGGTTATTTTCTATTTCACCTATTTTGTCGAAAGTTAATTCTGCAAAATTATCCATATCAATTCTGGAATTGGCACCGATAGATATTTCTGCCTGAGCGGATGCTTCAGAAAGCACCCTGTATCCTTTAGAGATTTCGATCCCCTCGTGTAAAGTAACATTACGTCCATCACTGGAGATTATGTTAATTTCTCCCAGATAGAATTCCAGACGGGCCAGCAGTCTGTCTGAATTAACATCAACTGCATCCTGAAGAGTTCCCACATTAACAATGGCATTATCTTCCAACTGCTTAATCAATTGAAATGCTGAAAGATCAGATGTGGGACGAATACCCGCAACTTTAAGGATTTCAAACTGAGTTGTCCCTTCCGGAACAAGATAAATACCCGGTTGTCTGACATTACCATCAACCTTTACCCTTACCGATCGTAATCCTTCGACACTGAGAGTAGTTCTGGAATATTTATAAAGGTAAAAGCCCTGCCAGCAAATTGCAGCTAATAGCAGGATATAGACTGTTAAGTGAAAGATTTTTTTTCTCAATTTTTTAGACATGGATACCTGCAATCCTAAACCTGAGTAGTCCGAATCCGGTTAAAATTTACTTTTAGTCACAGCCTTCTCTCTGATGATTCTCCAGCCATTTCTTCCGGCGTGCCAGATGGAAGTTATAGAATGAAAAAGAGTATCGGCTCCTGAAATCTCCATCAGGTCAAGAGAAACTTCCTGGTAGTTTTTACCACTTCTATGAAAGGATGTCTTTATAAGTTTAAAACTGCTCCCACTTTTCTGTTTTGAAAACAGCTCAACAGCTTTCTGCCGCCACTGTTTGATTGAACCACCTGGAAACTCAAAAAGTGAATCATCATAAAAAGCAAGAAATCTTTCAATGTTTTTATCAGATTTTGCCTTGAGCCACAGATTAAGACTGTCTTTGAGGCTAACTGTATCGGTTTCTCTAACTGATGGTGCAGATCGATAATTGTTAAACTCATTATTCCTGGGCAGAGCCATATCAGGTGAACTCTCCTGCAGAGTATCAGTTCGATAATTTTCAGAACCACCGATTCCAAGATATTTGATGGAATCTATCGGTTGCTTGTAATTAGCCTGAAACCATATTCTTATACCTGTTATGGTGAGAAGAGACAACAGCAGGATCCAGAACCTTTTTTTCCTGAAAAGAGATCGGATCAGGTGGCTGATAGCGACAAAATATTTTGGAAAGGCAAAAAGTATGGAGTTGATCTTGTTTTTAAGTTTGTTTTCAACAGTGAGCCCTAACTTACGAATTGAGAAGCCTGGTTCATTGCAGTCTTCTTCATAGCTGTATTTGTAAGAGTAATACCCGTAATACCCGTAATAGTAGGGATAGTAGTTTTTACCATGGGAAACTCCATTAAAAATACCTCCATAAAGATGACAGCCAATTCGACTGAGTTGATTTTTAGCCTGTTTGGCAGCTTTCAGGGGAGTCCACAATGCCCTGGTTACGATCACACAGCAATTCATTTTAGGAGCCATGGTTAAGGTATCGCTGACCGGAAGAAGAGCCGGTGAATCGAATAAAATGATTGAAGCTTTGGCTTTAAGTTCTTCTGTCAACTGGTCAAACCGAACGGTACCCAGAAGTTCTGAAGGGTTGTGAGGGCGTTCACCTGAAGTTATAACAAACAGATTGGGGTAGGGGGTCGGCTTTATGATCTGTTCTACAGTCGCCGTTCCCATAAGGTAATCAGCAAGTCCCATTTGCTTGGGAATGGAAAATAGAGAATGCATTTGGGAACGGCGAAGATCTGCATCTATAAGAATCACTGTTTTTCCATCGAGGGCAAAAGTAATTGCCAGATTCGCCGCAAGAGTGGTTTTCCCTTCTCCTTTGACTGCACTGCAAATCATAAAAGTTTTTAGCTCGTGTGCTGTGGCGATATGTTTAAGGTTGGCACGCAAAGCCCTGAAAGGCTCAAGAATACTTTTTGTCAAATCTATCGATTGCTCTATCAAAGCCTGTTCTGCTTCTATTAAAGGAACTATTCCTAAAAGGGGCAGTTCCAGCTCTTTCTCAATATCTGCAGGATCCTTAAGACTCTGGTCAAGATATTCGATCAGAAAAGCCAGAGTGATTCCCAGGATTAACCCAATGAGGATACCAAGAATAATGTTGGAAAATCTAACATTAGACATGGCAATTTCGGGGGTTTGAGCCAGTTCAAGAAGCTTGAGATCCGATTCCTGGGAATCACGTTTAATCTTGGCTTCTTCATATTTGCTTTTAAGAAGCCGCAGGGTTTGTATAAGTGATTCGGTTTCCCTTTGCAGATTGGCATACTTTTGCTCGAGTGATGGCAACTGAAGCAGATCTTTGTTTAATTTTTCTATGATCTGTTCCTGGGCAATTCGTTTCGCCTCCAATGCAGCCTTTTCTATTGTAAGATTGATCAGATCCTGGAGAAGAGATTGTCTGATGGGATTTTTTACCAAAGTCTTGCTGGCTGCCTCTCTGGATATGCTGTCAATTGCAGCAGATTTAAGATTCTCTATCTGCTGTTTGAGCATTTTTACTTTGAAATGCTCTGCACTATATTCTGCAGTCGAAGCATTGAGCTCCAGTTCCAGATCGGCAATTTTAGTCTGAAGAGGATCCTGATAGGTTATTGACTGTATTATATCATGGTCCTGAAGTTCAATCTGAGAGTTCAGTGCGGAAAGCCTCTCCTTGCTTTCCAGAAGTGACAACTGAGTTTTCTGCAACGCCAGTTCCATCTCCGAGAGCTTTGACACAATCAGATTGGTTTCGCTTGATAGTTGAACCATCTGATTCTCTTCTTTGAAATTGCGCAGGCTGTTTTCTTTATCATCTAACTCATTCTGCAGCTTGGAGATCTGGGTTTCAAATTTAAATATCAGACGGGTCAACTCCTGTGTATTGACTTCGCGACGGTAATCGATATAGGTTCTGCAGAGTTCATTAAGGACGTCACGCGCAGTATCCGGATTCAAATGTCTGAATGAGAGTTCTATGATATCGTTTTTATTCCCGTCAGTTTCCCCTTGCATTAAAGTCAGATTAGCCTTTATGTCTGATTCAGAGATTCTGCCGTCAAGGTTTTCCGATACCATACTCAGGACGGTATGAGATTTGAGCAGTTCAAGATGTGTACTGAAAACCTTTTCCCGGTCAACATAATAACGGTACAGGTTTATGTCACTGATCATTTCATGATCACCAGGGCGGAAAAGAAGGCGGGCATGAGAAACATAATATTTATCAGCGGATAAAAATTTGTAAACTGATAGCAGAGTGACTAGCAGCATAACTGCCAAAACGATATTACGCCTTCGGATAATAACCCCGACATATTTAAATATGTCAAACTCTTCTTCCACTTCTTGCTCTTCCGTGAATGCATTGCCGGAGGGGAAAGATGATGAAACATAAGGTATGTGATCTGTATGTATTGATGGCTGCCTGATGACTGCAGGTGTGTAGCTGTATCTGGAGTGATGGGATTGTTCCGATAATGAGGCGGATTTATCCGGTGTCGGGCGTGATTTATGATCACCTAATAATGGTTGTGGCGGTAAATCAGTATCGGAGGAGATTGCCTGATCTGCATCAGAGGATGGAGAGGCTTGCTTATGAATTTCGCAGGAAATACCAATATCAGCTTTTGCTGAAAAGTCCTGAATTGGTATTTCTTCAGTACCTTTTCCTTCATTAATCTTTTGGAGTATTGCCCCGAGACTGAATTTTTTTTTTGCCATTAGGAATGTTCCTGCAGATCATCTATGATTACCTGGATATCTTCATGGGAGATTTCCTTTAGGTCCTGTGCAAACCCATAATTCAGGGCTAATTTACAGAGCCGGTTTATTTCTCTGGGAACACCTGCGGTACTGCGGAAAATCATCTCCTGTCCCTGAGTGGAAAAAACAGTCCCCTTGTCCAAACCTGCCACACGTAAACGATGTTGGATATATCTCAAGGTGCCGTTATAATCCAG
Source organism: Fibrobacter sp. (assembly GCA_012519985.1). Classification (GTDB taxonomy): domain Bacteria; phylum Fibrobacterota; class Chitinivibrionia; order Chitinivibrionales; family Chitinispirillaceae; genus JAAYPC01. Next base: position 11,420 of record JAAYPC010000172.1, on the reverse strand, counting down.
GTTATTAAGGTGAAATCTCAGAAAGATGCGCTGATCCACCTGTTTGAGTTTTCTGATTTTTTCCCGCAGTTCCGGCTGACCTACAAAAAAGATGGTGAGAAAGTTTTCTGTTCTGGAGAAGTTGTTAGTCAGATTCTTGAGTTCGTCCAGCACATCCTCTTCTATTTGCTGAGCCTCATCAAATATCAATACCAGATGCCGTTTTTCTTCATACAGGAGTATCTCCAGTTTTTTTTTGAAAAGCTGGAAAAGCTGAAATTTATCGTTACGCGAGGGCGCTTCCATCTCTTCAATGAGTGAAAGACGTGCATCTCTAAAAGTTATTCTCTGTACTATATCGAAAAGAAGGTCATTAAAACAGAAATTGCAGTAGTCAAAATCAATTACTTCGAAATGCTGACTTGGAAGGGAATGGACAAGTACATTTTTGGTGATTGTTTTACCGGAGCCGACTTCACCGGTAAGCAGTCCCATACACATGTTACGATCTTTGATCAGGTAAAGCAAACGGTCAAGAGCTTCCCTGTGATCATCACTTTCAAAGAAAAACCTGATATCACAGAGCTCTTCGAAAGGTTTTTCTTTCAGTTGCCAATAACTCAGATACCCCATCAGACAGACCCCCTGGTAATGGAGATTAAGTTTTGTGAAACCGCCTCGAAACAATCACGGATTCTGGATGGTTCCTCTTTAAGCATAAAGGGCCGCATCTCTTTTATAGATGCCCTGATTTCTGGTGCAAACATGATATATCCGATGTAGTAAAGATTGATGGAGAGGTATTTTTTCACCATTTCTGCGAAACGGGTTCCGATTTTTATATCGTCTGCATTTTTGACCATATTAAGAACCAGAAAACTTCGACGCTTATGAAGCCACTGTTTTAATAGTAAAGTTTCTTCTGAGTAATCATTTTTAAGGTGATTAAGCAGATCGTTTACTGTAGTAAATTCTTTTTTACTTTGAGGATCGGAGAAGTTTTTTATTCGGTTTTGAAGCTCAGTTTTTCCTGGAAATAACCGCACCATGCCTCTGATGATTCCATTTTTCAGATAGCCATAGGCGTTTTCAATCGAAGTGGGCAGTCCATCTGTTACAATGATTCCATAAGGAAAAGCTGCAAAAAAATCGGTAACATGAAAGCTGCTGCCTGCTCCCAGATCCACCAGAATGTAATCTGCATCCAGTTTCTTCAGATTATTTATGATTTTTTGTTTTTGAGCAAAATTGGGATTGGCTAATTCCAGAATGTCACTGGCGCCGCTGATTAACCAGCTTTTTTCCACAAGGGTGGGAACCGCTACTTCATTTAGACTTTTATAGTTGCCCTTTATAAAATCCTGCAGACCTACGCGGGGACGTTTTACTCCCAGACACAGATGCAGGTTTGCTCCTCCAAGATCTGCATCGATAAATCCGACATTAAAGCCTTTTTGCGAAAGAGCTGTGCCGATATTTGCAGATATAGTGCTTTTACCGACACCGCCTTTTCCTCCGCCTATCGAGATAATTATTGGTTCTTTCATGGGCTGTTAATTGAAAATGCTACTGCTTTAATATTTGGAACTAATGTTAGTTATGGTTAACACAATTTGAAACGCCAAACTGACAATAGTAAAAATTGTACTGATCATTGGCCAGGGTATTCTACCTGTTTCCGGTATATACATGGTGTCACCGGGATAGAGTAAATATTTATTATTGTCATATTTTGAAGAAGCCTCCCAGATCTCTCTCATGTTTGCGGTTATTACTGAACCATCATTGCGGATGATCTTAATGAATCGGACTTTAGAATATTTCAAACCACCGCACATGGCCAATGCTTTCATCATGTCAATTGGTTCATAGATCTCATATTCACCCGCACGGTGTACTGCTCCGATAATGAAAATCTTGTTGGCATAATAGGCTTCTATTGAAACCGAAACAACCGGATTGTTAACATATGAAGAGAGTTTACCTTGCATGATTTTGACAAGCTGGGCCGGGGAAAGAGTGGCTACATCTATTTCACCAATGACCGGGTAATTAATTCTGCCATCCGGTCTTATCTTGTGACGACCAGAAAATTCAGGATGTTCCACTACGTTGATGGAAATAACATCGCCGGGTTGTAAAACGTATTCATCAGCACTGCCTATAGATGAAGAAATCACAACTATTGTACTTATAAGATAAAAGTTTTTTAACCACTTTGATTTCATCTATGCCCGTTTAAGGGTATTCCCCTGGGTTAAAGATCAATTTGTAACTATACACCTATTTAACGGTTTAGTCAACTGCTAACTTTAATTAAAACAATAGGCTATACGGCTGTAGGGGATAATCAGATGTATCCTTAACACCAAATCTTACTTTTTATTTATAGACTTTTAAAGAATAAAATGGGGAAACAGATAAAAATTCAGATACGGAAAAGAAGATGGAAAATATTATTCATTAAATCACACCACAAAAAAGCAGGTGCAATTTACAATAGCTTATAGTTTTTAATAATCTGAAGGATTCTCCGGGGTTGTGGAATAGTTGGATGAGCCTGAAGTAGCAGTTGGAGAAGCTGGTTCTTCTACAACAGGTGTAGTCTCTACTGATGGTGGAGCAACCTGGGAGGGAGGGGGCGGAGAAACCCTGGGTTGTTCTGCAGTAACTACTTTGGGCCGATATACCTTTTTAACAGGTGGGGGCTCAGTTTTTTTCTCTTCTACGTTTGTTGAAACTACCGTATCCTTTGCGATTGAATCAATGGTGCTGCTATCCGGTACGGAAACTGCAGAAGTTAAACTGGAGTCAGATGCTGCCAATTCCTGGGAAGGTGATCCTATCACAAAATTGAACTCTTTTCCAGCATGTTTAAATCCAATATGCACCGATGAGTCGGTGAGATGTAACAGTAAAAAGAGAATCAGGAATAAAAGTAATGCCGCCGATGTTCCTGCAACCATTTTTGTTCTGGGATTGCGTAAAAATTCCAGGAATTTTTTCCTTCTCTTTTTATTAAATTCGGAAGCAGTTCGTAAAAGATGTAATTGTATCTCCTGAAGAAAATGGTTTTGCTGGGCAGCCATATCTTTGTCGATGTTAACAATGGCAACCTCACCAAACTCAGGGATGGAGATCTCTGAATTATTTTTAAACCACTCATTTAAGTCTGTGGGATTGTTTCCTATGATCTTTTTAAACAGCGCCGAAGAATCCGGCAGAATTTTTTCCACTGCATCCGTGTGAGTGCTTCCATTGTGCCGTAAATTCAGGTATTCGATTTCAAAGTAGGGCCGGGCCAGAGTGTAAAAAGCTGCAGCGTCCCCTTTGGAGGCTAATGATATGAGTAGTTCTTCTTTTGAACAGGCTTTATTTTTCATGGTAATCAAAAATACAACCGGTTTAGTTCTGCTGCAAATAGTTGGATGTTACATCTTCATTGTGCTGAACTTTACGAGTCTTCGGCTGTCATTTCGACGATTCTTTGGTTGTCATCCTCGACGAGTTTTTGAAATGTCATTTCGACGAGTCCTCGAGGAGAAATCTAATAATGCAAAAACAAATCGAATCTGGAGGTCATTTCCTCGAGTCTTCAAGGAGGAATCCGCCGGTAAATTAATCATCTCTATTGGAACTATATATGGATAATGATCTCTATTTTATGCAGAAAGCTTTAGAACTGGCCAGAGTGGCTAAAGGCAGAACATTTCCTAATCCTGCGGTTGGGGCGATTGTAGTCAGCGAAGGAAAAATAGTGGGTGAAGGTGCTACTGAACCTTATGGGGGACCCCATGCCGAGAAAGTGGCTTTGGCTCGGGCAGGAGAAAATGCAAAAGGTGCTTCTTTGTATGTTACCCTGGAGCCCTGCTGCCATTTCGGTAAAACTCCACCATGCACCGAGCAAATCATTGCTTCAGGGATTAAGAGGGTGATTTTTTCGGTAAAAGATCCAAATCCTCTGGTTGGTGGAAAAGGCGCACAACGGCTTACGCAAAATGGTATAGAAGTCTCTGAAGGGCTGCTACAGGAACAGGCAACAGAACTTAATGAAGATTTTTTCTGGTCTATCACCAACAAACAGGCCTGGGTTTCTCTAAAACTGGCTATGACTCTGGATGGCAAAATTGCAGATACTGCAGGAAGTTCGAAGTGGATTACCGGAGAGTCTGCCAGAGAGTATGTTCACGAGTTACGACGCTGTCATGCCGCTGTTGCAGTGGGAAAAGGCACTCTTCAGGCCGATGATCCACAACTGACGGTTCGACATAAAAAAGGGTATTCACCGGCACGAATTATCTTCTCCTCTGATAATCAGATCAGCCAGAACAGCTATTTTTTTCTGCACTCCGCCGAAACCAGAAGCATTGTGGTTGTAAGTGGTGGAGATAGCTCAGAGATAAAAAAAGAATCCGGAATCGAATTCTGGTTTACCGGACTAACCGACAAAATCCAGAGTCTGCAAAAATTCGTTCAAATGGCTTACCAGCAAAATCTCACAAGCATCTTTCTGGAAGGTGGCCAGCGGATCGCATCGGGGTTTCTACAGGCTGGTCTGGTAAACCGGCTCTATCTTTTTTATGGCAGTAAAATACTGGGCGATGGTAAGGATGGAATCAGCTTCTCAGAGGGGCTTTCCATGGATGAGTGCATAAACTTAACAGGAATAAGACAACAGGTTTTTGGCAGCGACTTTCTGATAAGTGGAGTTCCTCAGTTCAAGCTGCATGGGAAGCGGCCATAATGGTGAATGCGGATCACCCAGTTTACGGAAAAGACGCTGATTAGAGATAGCTATTGCAAAAAGAGGCTGACTGGGAGTATTTTTCACAGATTTCAGGATACTGAAGAAAAGATTCTTTGATTTAAAGAGTAATTTATGTTCACTGGACTCATTGAATGCCTGGGTACTGTCAGTTCTGTCCAACAGCATGGGACCTCTTATGCGATTGCAGTCAAGCCAGACTGCCCGGATTTTAAGGTAACAGAGGGAGCATCTGTATCTATCGATGGCTCCTGTCTGACTGTTGAAAAGATAAACGGTAACCTGCTCTATTTTTCTGCAGTCCGGGAGACACTTCGTCGTACTACACTCTGCAATATCCATGCCGGAAGAAGAGTGAATATGGAAAGGGCTGTCCAGGTGGGAGGACGGTTTGATGGCCATATAGTATTAGGACACGTGGATGGGGTGGGGCATATTGTTTCCGATAATGATGTCGGAGGAAGTGTGTTACGAACAATCAGGGTTCCTGCAGAACTAAATAAATTCATGGCTGAAAAGGGATCGGTTGCCGTAGATGGGATCAGCTTAACCATCGCTGAGACTAAAGATGAGATGATTGTGATTTCATTTATTCCTTCAACGATAAAAAAGACCACCATGGCATTAAAAAAAAGCGGGGATCCGGTTAATCTGGAATGTGATTGTATAGCCCGTTATGTGGAGCGGCTTCTGGAAAGTGCTGATCGGAAGGCAACGGATGTAACACTGCTTTCAAAGATGGAAGGATTGGGTTTTTGAAAACATTTAAAGAAATAGAACAGGTGATCGAGGATTTTCGTGATGGCAAATTTGTTATCATCGTAGATGATGAAGATCGCGAAAATGAGGGAGATCTTGCCTTTGCTGCAGAAAAATGCACTCCTGAGAAAATTAATTTCATGGCCAGATACGGCAGAGGACTCATCTGCATTGCCATGGAGGGGAAACGGCTCGATGAACTCCAGATACCTATGATGGTTACCAACAATACCTCACGATTCGGGACCGCTTTTACCGTATCGGTTGAAGCCTCAGAGGGGACTACTACCGGAATTTCTGCAGCAGACCGCTCGACTACCATTCTGAAACTGGTTGATCCTGCAGCTACACCAAAGGATTTCACCATGCCCGGGCATATGTTTCCCATTCGGGCACGTGATGGTGGGGTGCTGGTGCGCTGCGGACAGACTGAGGCATCTGTGGATATTGCCCGTCTGGCCGGACTTGCCCCTGCAGGGGTGATCTGTGAAATCATGAATGAAGATGGTACTATGGCCAGAATGCCTCAGTTATTGGAATTCAGTAAGGAACATGATGTAAAAATTATCTCTGTTGCTGATTTGATCCGCTATCGCAGGGCTCATGAAAAATTCGTTAAAAAGGTGGTAACCACTCCTTTACCTACCGCATTCGGAGAATTTGAGATTACCGCTTACGAAGAGATGTTAACAGGTGCAGTACACATAACTCTGCAGAAGGGGCCCATTGATCCTGAAGAACCCGTTCTGGTGAGAGTGCATTCGGAGTGCTTTACCGGTGATATCCTGGGCTCTTTCCGTTGCGATTGTGGTGATCAGCTCCACAAGGCTATGGAAGCCGTCAGTAAAAATGGTGGGGTGATTCTTTATCTGCGCCAGGAAGGAAGAGGCATAGGGCTGGCAAACAAACTGAAGGCTTATGCTCTTCAGGACCAGGGATTTGATACGGTTGAAGCAAATGAGCAGCTCGGTTTTGCTCCTGATCTGCGTGATTATGGTATCGGTGCACAGATCCTTTCTGATCTGGGAGTTCGCAAAATAAAACTGATGACCAACAATCCACGAAAGATCATCGGACTTGAAGGCTATGGCCTGGAGGTGGTTGAGCGTGTACCGATCGAGATCTCTCCCTGCAAAGAAAATGCACGATATCTGAATACAAAAAAGGAAAAAATGGGCCATTTACTTGAGGGAGGATTGATATGTCAACCGTAATGGAGGGAATGCTAAACGGGTCGGGTAAAAAGTTTGCCCTGGTGGTGAGCAGGTTTAATGAGCTTATTACCCGCAAGCTGCTGGAGGGTGCAATGGATTGTCTTATAAGACACAGCACAGATCCCCAGGATATTACGGTTGTGTGGGTACCGGGGGCTTTTGAGATTGCCATTACTGCACAGAGGCTGGCCTCCAGTAAAAAGTTTGATGCAGTGATCTGTCTGGGTGCAGTGATCCGGGGATCAACACCTCATTTCGATTACGTTTCTGCAGAAGTATCAAAAGGGGTTGCAAAGGTTGGTTTGGATGAACGTATGCCGGTGATCTTTGGGGTCCTTACTACCGACACTATCGAGCAGGCGGTGGAAAGGGCGGGAACCAAAGCGGGCAATAAGGGATGGAATGCTGCTTTAAGTGCCATAGAGATGGCTGATTTGCTTTCGAAGCTGTGACCCGAGATGAATAATGAATATCGAATAACGAATATCGAATATCGAATAACGAAGTGAAGGAAATTCGAAATTCGAAATTCGAAATAGGAAAAAAGAAATAGGAAATAGGAAATAGGCCCGTTCTCGTACATTGCGAAGGGTGAACAAAATTTCAGCAATGCTAAACTAGAGGGCACCGAAGCGGCAGTGACAATCGTCGGCAATCAGGTATGATTTACTATTTTAGAGTGTACTACGTATTCCTGGTTTGAAATTTTTGTGAAATGACTTATTTGGATAATGGAAAATGATGGAAAAGATTCAATTAAAAAATGAGGGAATCTATAAAAACCGGCACCGCTCAAGAGAGCTTGCCCTGCAGACTCTTTATGCCTGCGAGATAGGCACTACTGAAGATTGGCAGAGCACGCTGGAGAGGATCGCCGATGACAGTGCATTGTCAACGGAGGTAATAAAATACGCACGGGAGCTGGTTAGTGCCGCATTTGATCGTCTTGAGCAGATTGATTCGGTTATTCAGGAGCGTGCTGCCAACTGGGATTTAAAACGCATGGCAGCGATCGATCGCAATATCCTGAGACTGGCGGTGACCGAGCTTAAGAATTATCCACAGGTTCCTGCAAAGGTGGTTATTGACGAAGCAGTGGAACTCGCTAAAACATACGGAACTGATGACTCCGGGAAATTTGTAAATGGAATTATCGATTCAATTCATAAAAAAATGAAGAAACAATCTGAAACGTCCGGAAAGGAAGGATCCTCAAATGGAACAAATCCACGCGCGGTATAATCGCATATTTGCCCTAGGGGTATTTGCTATAGCGTTTGTCGTCTTTATCATGACTGTGGCTCCTACAGTCGCGTTCTGGGATTGCGGTGAATATATCGCTGCCGGACACACAATGGGTGTTCCTCATCCCCCAGGTAACCCGCTTTTTATGATAATGCTGAGAGTGAGCAGTATCCTTTTTTCTTTTTTCAAGGATATCGGCTACAGGATGAATTTCCTGGTGGTTCTTTTCAGTGCAGGTACAGCAGCGATTATGTATCTGACTGTGGTGAGAGTGATTATCTCCTTCTTAGGTATTCCGGACAATTCATGGAAAAGAATCACCACTTATGTTGGTGGAGTTGTGGGTGGACTGTTTTCTGTTACCGGCAGCACCTTCTGGTTTAGTGCAGTGGAAGCATCTGAGGCTAATCCGTCGATGTTTTTTGTAGCGCTCTGTACCTGGCTGATTCTGGTCTGGGCACAGAGTAAAGATCCCAAAAGGGATAAATTGCTTCTTATGATAGTGTATATCAGTTTTCTGGGAATTGGTGTACACATGTATTCCATGATTATTCTCATTCCTGTATTCCTTTATATAGTGCTTACCGATCGGGAAAAACTTACCGATTTGAGAATCTGGTTGACCGCTATCGCTATCGGAATTGCAGTTTTAGACCTTAATCTTTTTGTTTCGCTTCCAGGTTTGCCAGATAAGGGTATCTCCAGTATTCAGGAGGTATTTATGGCACTGGGTGGAACAGGAATAATCGCGATAATAGTCAATGGGGTAATGGCTCTTTGCACTGAAGGACCAAAACGTAAAAAATGGACCTTCTGTTTCTGGGTGGCTACTCTGGCTGTAGTGGGTTTCTCTTCCCATCTTTACATCCCAATCCGTTCATCACTCAATCCTATTATCGATGAAAATGATCCGCAGACCAGGACCTCTTTTGTGGACTATCTGGCCAGAAAACAGTATGGTTCAGAGAGCATGATTTCCAGGATGTTCTGGCGGCGTGGAAGCTGGGGACACCAGTTTGGTATCGAAGGTCACATGGGTTATGGTGGCTTTCATATTACTCAGTTTTTCCAGTTCAAGCCAACCGACAGAGAGCAGAACTTTGTGGCAACCGAATCTACCGGGTTCTTAAAGCTGATTGTGTATCTGATGCCTACTTTTTTCATGCTTTTTGGGTGGTATCATCTCTATAAAAGAAACAAAAACGCCGGTCTGTTTTTAATAAGCCTGTTTATATTGACTTCGGTGATGATGGTGCTTTACATAAATTTTGCTGATGGAACCAGGCCGGAGTTCAGGGATTACCAGTATTGGGTACAGAATGGTAAGCCCGGACCGATGCCGGTGGTACACAGGGAGGTCAGGGTCCGTGATTATTTCTTTGCGGCTGCATTCATGTACCTTGGTATGTGGATGGGGATAGCAGCCGGTGCTCTGTTGCACGCTCTTTTTACCAACAAAAACAAATCGATTCGCACTACCCTGGCACCTGTGGCTGCAGTGCTTCTGTTTGTTTCTCCGGCACTTCCCATTACTCAGAACTGGGAAAGAAGTTCACGTAAAGGAGACTGGGTTCCCTATGATTATGCCTACAATCTTCTTATGTCATGTGAACAGAACGGGATACTTTTCACTAACGGTGACAATGACACATTCCCGTTGTGGGCACTTCAGGAGGCATACGGTATCCGTAAAGATGTGCGGATAGTGAACCTGAGTCTTCTGAATACAAAGTGGTATATCAAACAGTTGAGGGATCTGGAGCCAAAGGTACCAATAACCTGGAATGATACTGAAGTAGATGCTTTGGATCATACATTAAATCCAATTACCAAACCGACTCAGGTTACCATGCCTAATGCAAACATAGTGATTATGCCGCCAACCAGACAGGAGCTCAATGCTCTTCGTATCCAGGATAATATGGTGGCTCACATTGTGGATGCAAACAAATGGAAGAAGCCGATCTATTTTGCAGTAACGGTTTCTGATGATAATCTGATGGGGCTTGGACCTTACCTCAAGATGCAGGGACTTGCATACCGGGTAATGCCTCATGTGGTGCAGGAGAAAGACCGGCTTGACATTGCCAAAACAGTTCACTTGCTGGACAGTGTTTTCCAGTACAGGGGACTGGGTGATGGCACGGCTCGTCTGAATGAGACATCAGAGAAGCTCATGTCAAACTATGCTGCTTCCTATATTCAACTGGCACTTTCTTTAAGAGACCCATTGCTTAAAATGAAACAGGAGGTCGCCCGTTTATCATCCGATACATCGGAGGCTTCAAAGCAGCTTTTGACCGAAAAGAAAAAGGTTTACGAGGATACTTTGAATCTGGTGATAAGGCAGATGGATAAATGCAAGTCGCTGATGCCAGATGACTGGCGTCCCAGGATTCTTGCCCATGAGATCCTTATGCTCAATGATCGCCAGCAAGAGGCAGAGGAGAGGATGAGGGAAGCAGTGAAAAGGTTCCCTGATGATATCCGTTACCTCAGGGCACTTGCCCAATCTCTGGAGCAGCAGCCTGAGAAGAAGGATGAGCATGTTAAGCTTCTCAAGGATATCGTAGCACTGGGTTCTGACCCCTGGAATGATCATCTGTCGCTTGCCAGAGCATACATCGAGATGAAAGAGTATGACAGCGCGACCAAGGTGATCCAGCAGTACACCAATGCACATCCGGGCGACCGTCGTGCTGCATCGTTTATCCAGCAGATAAAGCAGCTTGCAGACAAGCCAGAGGATACGGCGATGAAGGAGGATACGGCTAAGGCGGTTGTGAATTGATGGGGGTGTCGCTTCCACAAAAATGATCAAGTAAAAACGAGAAAGAGGCCACAAGGCCTCTTTTTTTTGTGTGGGGGAGGAGTGGGAATCTTAAAAAATACTCATCACCTGAACAGGGAATCTGATTGCCCACCTGTACATGCTAATTATATAAACAAGCACTAAAACGTCTATTGTAATTCCATTATTTAGCTTGAGCAAAAGGCCACATTTTTCCAATTCTATGTAGGAAAAAAAGCATTCTGTGTAAGAGAAAAAATATCTATAAAAAAATCAATGGAAAGTTCTGTCTATGAAAATGCCATACTCATATGTGATTTTCAGTTATGTTCATGATGTACTCACAGAAGAGTTCCTCAATATAGGCATTGCATTGTATTGCTCGGAATTGAATTTTTTTAAAACAAAAATAACAAATAAAATCAGAAGGATTTCAGATACATTTGAAGGGTTTAATGGTTATTACTATAAAAATGTTATTAAATATCTTAAGAAACCAATGCGTAAAATTTTCACCTCTGGGGTAACCGGACGTGGACCGCATCGGGTGTTTGGATCGCACCGGGCATTGTTTTCAAATCGGGCGTTGTCACACCGGGCGTTGCCCGGTGCTAAGCTAGTGCGCCCTTTCAGGGCTGGGCAGTGGTATTTAAGGAGGGCATTTTTT
>JAAYPC010000171.1 GCA_012519985.1 Fibrobacter sp. | reverse complement strand
TGGGAAACCGGAAGTCAGCTAATTCAGAATGGAAATCAGCAGGGTCGATTATTATCACATCCTCATCATCAGTAATCACCGGAAAATATCCGTAAAACCCGCGTGCATCCAACAGATCAGCCTTAAGTATCTCCTCTTTGAGAAACTCAAAAGCCACTTCAAACTGCGTTTCCCTGACATGTGCATACTCATTATCTTTAAGCTTACCGCCTCCCCATCCAGCCTTGAATAACCTCTCCTTATTTAATTTGTCTAGCAATTCTTGGCTGTCCCAGACAAGAATCTCACTTGTCCCCCAGAAAGGTGGTTCGATATGAGGAATAAATTCCACCGGCTTAACCCCTGAACAAGAATTGTCAGGTTTTACATCTATTGAAGAAACATGTTTGCTTTCCTCTTCTGGTTTGTTAGCACAAATATCCTGCAGGATCCTATTGGCCTCAAAAGCATCTTTGGCATAATAAACCCCTCCAGCATATTGACGGTTATTTTCCAGAACTGCAATTCTGGATGCAAACTGTTTATTTACAGCCGCACCACCGATAAGAACTGGAATACCAAGATTCTGTTTGTCCAGTTCTATAACGCACTGTGCCATCTCTTTGGAAGTGGTTACCAGAAGTGCAGAAAGCCCCAAAGCATCAGGTTTTTCTTTTTTAACAGCATCAATAATAACTTCAAGAGGAACCTGCTTTCCCAGATCTATCACCTCATATCCCTGGTTACGTAAAATCGATCCTACCAGATTCTTGCCTATATCATGGACATCTCCAAATACTGTTGCTATTATCAACTTTCCTCTGGTCCCTGTACAACTGCCAGAAAGGTGCGGTTCAAGGATCTGAACTGCTTCTTTCATAATCTCTGCTGCCTGAAGCACAAAAGGAAGAATCATCTCACCTGAAGACATCTTCTCACCAACTTCATTCATTGCAGGCAACAAAACATTGTTTAAAATATCATGAGCCGGCATGCTTTCCAGAAGTCCTGAAATTATTCCCGACAGATCCCTTCTATCGCGATTGAGAACCGCATTACGCAATCTGAGATCTGCTGGTAATTCAACAACGGTCTGCTTTTTAACGGTCTGCCCGTTGCCCTGGCTTTCAAAATATTGAACAAATCGGTTCAGAGCATCCGTATTTCTGTTAAAGAGAAGATCTTCAGCACTACAACGGATCTCCTTATCATAGCTTTCCGGATTATCAACATGAAGAGGATTGAAAATTGCCGCATCCAGCCCAGCATTTACAGCATGATAAAGCATCATATTATTGAGAATACGCCTGGCTGCCGGTTTGAGACCAAAGGAAACATTGCTCACACCCATCACAGTCCTTACCCCTGGTATCTCCTTTTTTATTATTCGCAGTGCCTCAAGACTCAACAGTGCGGCATCTGCACTTTCCGGATCACCAGTAGCCAAAGTAAAAACCAGCGGATCGATATACAGGTGATGCTCTGCAATTCCGTATTCCCCACATACCAGCTCATGCAGTCTGTGGGCAAGATCAACTTTACAGTTAACTGTTTTGGCCATTCCCTCATCATCTATTGTCAAAGCTACAACAGGACAGCCAAAATCCCGAGCAAGTGTAAGGACCTTTCTGGCCCTTTCTTTATTACGCTCCAGGTTTATCGAGTTGAGCATAACCGCTCCCGGATTAACCTTTAAAGCAGCAACCATCACATAAGGTTCAGTAGAATCGATACAAAGGGGAATAGCTACACGATCAGACAGAAATGAAACAAAACTCTTCATTGTCTGAGTTTCGGTATCCTGTTCACTGATGGCCACGCATATGTCTAGAAGAGCGCTGCCAGCTTTGCTCTGTTCATGAGCAATATGCAATAGTTCATCATAGTTTGATGCTAATATAAGTTCTTTTGTTTTCCTGGACCCCTGAGTGTTGAGTCTTTCACCAATAATTAACGGACGATTAATTTTCTCCAGATCGATTCCACCTATGCCGGTTGATAACCAGCACGATTTACTGTTGCGGACAGGACGAGGTGCTACTTGCTTGTCTTTAAGAATACTGGCAAGAGCTGCAATATGATCAGGATTAGTTCCGCAACACCCCCCCACAATCTCCAGGCCGCTAACAGTCACAACTGGCTCCAACACTGCAGCAAAATCTCCAGGTTCCATGCCATAAACCGCTTTTCCATCGATATTCTGCGGCATCCCAGCATTTGGAAGCGCAGATACCGGCAGAGTAGAGAGTTCCAGAAGCCGCTTCAATGAAGGCAACATCTCCATAGGCCCGGTTCCACAGTTTATACCTATTACCGATGGTGAAAGAGCAGTAACTGCACCTAGAAATGATTCAATTCCACTCCCCAGTAGCATCCTGCCTGTTGCATCAATTGTAATCTGAACCTGAATCGGAATAATCTGGTTTTTCTTGGCCATCAAATGCTTTAAAGCGTAAATTGCTGCTCTTACTTCCAAAAGATCCTGTGAGGTTTCAATCAAAAACAGATCGACTCCTCCATCCAAAAGCCCATTAGCCTGCTCCTCAAAGATTCCGCAGAGCTCATCAAATCCTCCACCTGCCAGGCTTTTATCTTTAGACGATGGAAGAAAACCAGTAGGTCCTATCGTCCCGCAAACAAAAAGCGGTTTCTGTGATTTATAGTTCTCAACTGCTTTTCTGGCTGTCAGTGCCGCAGCCTTGTTTATCTCATAAACCCTGTCCTGCAATCCATATTCTTTTAACTTGGCCCTGGAACCACCAAACGTATTGGTTTCAATCACATTTGCACCAGCTCTCAGGTAATCCGTGTGAATGGCAGCGACCTTATCCGGACAGCTAAGATTTAAGATTTCATTGCATCCTGATGCATTTTGGAAGCATTCTGCTGTAATATTGCTTTTTTGAACCTGAGTCCCAAATGCACCATCAAAAATGATAGGTACCCTTTTTTCTATAAGTTCAATGTAAGGATTCATCTCTCTCCTACTCTGAAAAAAAAATCAAATAAAACCTTTAAAATACATCTGGTCAGCAAGATTGTCTTATTTAGGCTGTGCTGTTTCTAAAAACAAATCCAGGTTTGGGTAACCTACCATGGACGTGCGAACCCCGAATATCGATCATCGATGCCCCAATCCTACTCAGCCCTGAAAGGGCACCATACCTTAGCACAGGGCAACGCCCTGTGTATTGGATATGACATGGATGGTATGATTCGGATCATCGCCACAGGCGACCCGCCTCAGAAAACATATCCGATCATAAAGGAAAAAGAGCAATTTCGAAACTCTTTCCCACCATCTATAGTAAAAACGTTTATGGTGCCAAAAGCGAATCGAAAATCAAGAACAATTGCTCCAGGTTTTGTAAGAAAATTAAGACTGAGGCCTGTGTGGAATCCAACATCGAAATTCGAAACCTGGTTTGAAATATTTTGACGATTTCCAAGTCCACGTAAAAACTCGCTCTGCAAAGAGTCTGGAACGACCTCCAGATTCATGGCTCGCGAACGTAATTGGACAGAAAATGATGGTCCCAGATAAACTTCAGGCAATACCGAAGTATTCAGGGAAATCAGCAGCTTAAATAAGATCGGTATCGAAAGGTAATCGGTATAAAGTCCAAAAGAAACCTCTTCTCCACTTTCAAGATCAAACTCCCAGTTTTTCCCTAATCGAAGATATTGTAATTCCCCCTGAACATTAAAAAATCCCGGAACAAAATCATAATTGATCAATCCGGTAATTGTAAGACTCAACTTCATATCCGCATCAAAATCCCTGACCACTGAAGACATGTTCTCTTCGAAATTATCCGCTCCGTTTCCCCAGAAACTACTTATAACTGCGCCGGTCTTTATTCCAAATTTCAGTCTCCTTTGCTCCTGAGAAAGACTGGAAATAACCAGAATTAAAGTAAATATATGTAAATAGATCCATTTCATCTTTTCTCTCGCCTGATAGCAGATCTATAGATTCCACAAGCATCCTAAATCCTGCCCCCTCCACAAGCCCCCTAAATCCCCCAAAGGGGGGCTTAAGAACAGAAAAAGTGGCTTTAAAGCCTTCCAAAGTCTCCCGGATAAGTCTATCCAGTAGCTTTAAGGCTCCTAAAGTCCCCCGGATGTACATCGGGGGATTTAGGGGGCTATGAAGAAAGGAGACTATGTGATTTAGGGGGCATAAATCATTTAGGGTTGCAAATCCTGATCCGAAAACATATAACTTTTAAGAATGTCCGTATTGAAGTAATCCCTGTCTCGACAAAAAGTTATGTCAGGTAGTATTTTAAATTTTTGTTAAATAAACCAAAGGTACGTTCATGAAAAACAAGCCGGCAGCCATCAATGTAATCTGGCTGTATCTGATTTTAATAAGTATTGTTGTTGCCGCTTACACCGGAAAAATGGATGCAATCACCAAGGCTTCTTTTGATTCGGCCAAATCAGCAGTTACTCTGGCTATCAGCCTGGTAGGAGCCATGGCCTTGTGGCTGGGAATAATGAAAGTAGCAGAAAATGCAGGTTTAATGAAGGTCATAGCAAGAGCAATCCGCCCTGTAATGGTCCGACTTTTTCCCGATGTGCCAGCAGAGCATCCAGCCATGAGTGCCATGATCATGAACATGGCTGCAAATATGTTAGGACTAGGAAACGCTGCTACCCCCATGGGTATAAAAGCCATGACCGAACTGGATAAACTTAACCCGGAAAAAGGGACTGCTACCAATGCCATGTGCCTTTTTCTGGCAATTAACACCTCCAGTGTTACAATCCTTCCTTTAGGAGTGATCGCAGTCAGAGCCGCAGCCGGAGCAAATGAACCAGCTTCCATTCTGATACCTTCAATTCTGGCTACCACAATTTCAACCAGCGTGGCCATAGTAGCAGCCAAATTACTGGCAAACAGAAATCCTTTACCCGCAATTGTATCTGTTGAAAAGAGTTGCGAAAATTCTGATGATAATCAGCAGAAAGAAGCAGAATTGGTTAAACTCGGTGCTGTCCCCAAATTCCTGGCACTGGCACTGATCCCTCTATTCTTATTTGCAATACCCTGTCAGTTTATTCAATTTGATTTTCATTCCTTTCCCCACAATTTTATCACTTTGAAACCCCTTGCATTTTCAGGATTTCAATCTATCAATGAAGCAACCACCTGGCTGATACCTGTAATCATGGGAACACTGCTACTGATAGGTTATTTACGAGGAGTAAAAGTTTACGAATCTGTTACCGATGGTGCCAAAGAGGGGTTTCAGGTCGCAATCCGTATAATTCCTTTTCTGGTGGCAATCTTCACCGCAATAGGGATGCTAAGGGCAAGCGGAGCTCTTGAGCTCTTTGTGAAACTGGTCTCACCTCTGACAAATCTTATCGGTATGCCCGCAGAGGCGCTTCCTATGGCTCTTTTAAGACCTTTGTCCGGAAGCGGTGCCTATGGTGTAATGTCAGAAATCGTCAACCATGACCCTAACAGCTTTACAGCCTATCTGGTATCTGTTTTTCAGGGATCAACAGAAACTACATTCTATGTTCTTGCAGTTTATTTTGGCGCCATCGGGGTTAAAGTTACCCGCCATGCCCTTCCTGCTGCCCTGATTGCAGATGCTGCAGGAATACTGGGTTCGGTTCTTGTATGTCATTTGTTCTTTTAACACTCTTAAAAAGTTAATGATATTATGAATAAAACTTTGTTTGATCAGAAAATCCGGGAATGGATCGATACTGTCAGCAGTGCCGGATGCACTGTTAACCGGATCGACACGATCGCTGATATCCGCAAGAAAAATGGTGAACTGCTTTTTTCATTGCTTGACACCGAAGTTATCTCTCCTGAAGGATATAAACTCCCTCATATAGCATTTATCCGGGGACATGCCTGTCTTATCGTCATTCTGCTGAAAAACAGCACAACCGGAGAAGAAAAGTTCCTTATGGTTCGCCAGAGAAGGATTGGTAATGGACAGATGAGTCTTGAGTTCCCTGCCGGAATGCTTGATTATCATACCAGTGATCCGGTAGGAGTAGCAGTTAAAGAAGTTTTCGAAGAAACCGGACTGAAAGTCGTTCCCGAAGAGATCTTCTCTCTTTCTGATCGCATTCTTTACAGTTCAGCAGGAGCCAGTGATGAAGGCCTTTACTTTTTCGGCTGCATTAAATCATTGGATAACCAGACCTATAACTCATTTATAAATCGCACCGGTGGTAACCCGGATGAAAATGAGCATATCCAGGTAGAACTTCTCTCCCGTGAACAAGCCGAACCACAGATCAGTTCCGCCCAGGCCAGGCTGGCTTTCTTTCTCTTCGAAAAGGCAAGACAAAAGATAAGTTAAGCACGTCCGGTTCTTCGTTTAAATATTCTATTCAGATTACTTCTGATTGGATATTGTTTTGATATTAATTTCCTTTTTTTCATATTTGATATTATAACGTTATTTTTTGCCATCAGACACCTGAGTTGTTACAAATAATATCTCCCTCAGATATCTCCCGGTATGGGAGCGGCTATCATTAATCAAATCTTCAGGAACGCCCTCGAAAATTACTTCACCACCGCACTTCCCCCCTTCCGGTCCCATGTCAATAATCCAGTCAGCATATTTTATAATATCCAGATTGTGCTCAATAATTATCACCGTATTATTGCAGTCTGTCAGCGACTTCACAATCCCGAAAAAATTATGAATATCAGACATGTGCAAGCCAGTCGTCGGTTCGTCCATGATATAGATATTGCCTTCATTACACAACTCAACAGCGATCTTCAGTCTCTGTGATTCACCACCGGAAAAAGTACTCAAAGGCTGTCCCATTTTTATATAGCCCAGCCCGACTCTCTTTAACAACTGAAGCTGTCTTTTTATTTTGGGGTTCCTGAAGAAATCTATGGCCTGATTGACAGGCATATCCAATACATCTGCAATACTGTAACCTTTGTATTTCAACTGAAGCACATCGGCATGATACCGCTTTCCTTCACATTCATCACATGTAGTCTTAACTGAATCCAGAAAATGCAGTTCATAACTGACCACTCCCTGACCATTACATTTGGGACATGCACCAGTAGAATTAAAACTGAAAAGAGATGGCTCAGCCCCTGTTGCAGAAGCAAACACCTTGCGGATAAGATCAAATACACCGATATAGGTTGCAGCATTCGCCCGTGAAGACTTTCCAATTGGAGACTGATCTATAACTATGGCTTCCGGATGTTTTTTGGCAAAGCACTCATGAATCAGACTGCTTTTTCCACTTCCGCTGACTCCCGTTACACAAGTCAACACCCCCTTTGGTATTCTGACCGACACATTTTTGAGATTGTTTACATTAGCATTATTGATCTCGAAAAAGTCTGTAGGTCTTGTTCTGGAAAACACGGGCCGTTCATTTGAAAACAGGAATCTGGCGGTAATACTATCGGTGCTTTTCATTCCGCCTGGTTCACCGGAATAAACCACATGCCCACCATTTTTCCCAGCCTCGGGCCCCATGTCTATGATCCAGTCTGCCGTTTTAATAATCTCAGGATCATGCTCCACCACAAAGACACTGTTCCCCTTCTCTTTAAGATTGAAGAGTATGCTCAGCAGCCTCTCGGTATCACGCGGATGAAGACCAATGGATGGCTCATCGAGCACATATAAAAGATCAACAAGATTACAGTCAAGCTGTCTGGCCATCTTCACCCGTTGAGACTCACCTCCGGATAAAGTGGAAACCGCCCTGCCCAGTGTAAGATACCCTACTCCAATCTGTATCAATTGTCTTAAAAGAAATTCCGCTTTTCGCAAAACCGGTATCGCCACCTCATCTCTGATTTCCGTTAAGAATGGAAGTAGATCGGTGATCTCCATGTCGCACAACTGTGCAATCGACAAACCGTTTATTTTTACCGATAATGCCCGCTCATTGAGCCTGGTACCATCACAGCCCTCACAGGTAGAGTATATAAAATATCTGCTATAGGCATTCTTCTCCTCTTCTGATACTTCATCTTCAGCCTTTCCGGTCACTGCCTTTTCCAGTTTGGCTGCAATTCCTTCGAACTTTTTGGTATATGCAAGTTTCTCCTTTGAATTCTTAACAGGGAACGGTTTTGAATAAAGCAGGAGCTCCAGCTCTTCAGAAGAAAAGTCGCTTAGTTTTTTATCAACATCAAATAAGCCTGTACCGATCAGCTCCTTCCACATGAAGCCACCTACCTTGTAATGGGGATGAGTGATGGCACCTTCGCGAATCGATTTTCCCCTGTCCAGAAACAGTTCCAGATCCAGCTTTACTTTCTTACCCAGCCCGTGGCATGACTGACACATCCCTTCCGGATGATTGAATGAAAAACAGAAAGAAGGACCAATAAGCGGCTGTCCTAACCTGGAGTAGAGAAGTCGCAGATAGGTGTTAACTTCTGTTGCTGTCCCTACTGTACTTCTAAGATTATTCCCCATTCTTTTCTGATCTATGACAATGGCAGTAGACAGGTTAAGTATTTCATCTACATCAGGACGGCTAAGCTTAGGCATTCTGGTTCTGGCAAATGTGGAAAAAGTCTCGATAAGCTGCCTTTGAGCCTCAGTATAAATGGTGTCAAAAAGAAGTGATGACTTTCCCGAACCAGAAACTCCAGTGAATACCACCAGCTTATGTTTTGGAATCTCAATATCCACATTTTTCAGGTTGTTGGCATGTGCATTTCGTACCACTATGGGTTCTTTGGCCATCAGAATCTTCTCCTAAAAAACTTTATAACTACTCAGGTAACTGATGTAAAAAAGTAACGTAAATAAATATCAAATCGGAATGAATAAGAACTAATATCAAAACAATATCTAATCAGAAATAATCTGAAAAAATAACTAAACCAAGAATCGGCAGTGAAAAGAACACTGTTGTTTATTTCTAAAAAATGGTACTTACCCGGGTGAGAATAATTGTAAAAAAGAGACAAAATTATGGGTTTGAATCATCCGAATTACACGGATAATGCAGAAGGAATTCTTTGGGTGTGTAACCTGAGAGTGCCTTGAAATCTCTTATAAAGTGTGCCTGGTCAAAATAGCCATTATCTATCGCAATCTGGGTAAGATTTCTGCTGCCATACACTGAAAGAGATCGGATAATCTGTTGAAACCGAACGATTCTTGAATACTGTTTGGGTGCCTTGCCGATAATCGAGGAAAATTTCCGTAACAGGCTTTTTTCTGTCAAACACAGATCCCTGGATAAGCTGGATATATCAATTTGTCCCTTACTCTGGTTGATAAGATTCAGCCCCTCTTTAATCAATTTCAGATCATCGAAGGACACCGGTCTGAAACAGTCTAAAAGATACTGTTCAATTATGGAAATTCTCTCATCAAGAGTCCGGGAAAGATACAATTGTTCTTCAACCTGAGCGATACCTGTACTTTGAATTTCGTGTAGATTAGTGATTGTATTCTCAATTTCCTGCAGAGGGAACCGGAAAAAATTACAAGCACCAAAGGGATAAAAATAGACAGTGATAACCCCCGAATCACCGCTTGTGGCCACATCCGTATAGTCGCTTTTTATTCCGCTGATAAAAGATCTGGGTTGTGGAAACTTCGTTTCATTTTTATTTTGACATATAAAGGGACATTTATAATGAAACATCAGCTCTATATTGGTAATAGGGACAACTCTTTCCCATATCTGCCCTTCAGATGCATCGCTTTCCAAAACCCAGTAATAATTAACATACTCTGCTAAAATTCCTGATGGTCTGATATATTTGAAATTCATGAGAAAAAAGAAGCCCCTAAATTCCAAAGTGAGACTTTAAGAGAATAGAGATTGAGTCCATTTAGAACCTGATTCGTACTATTCAAGTAGAAGATAATATTTTACACTACCATCCCATATTGTACCATTTCAATGCCCCTTAATTCATCAAAGGAAGACCTGGCTGGCCATTCAGTCAGTAAATCAGAATGCGAGTGTTTTTGCCTTCTAAATTAAGATCTCTCTTTTTTTCTGCTTCGGATAGGTTCTATAACCGTAAAAAGATCTGAAAACAGTCCAGGTTTGGCAAAGAAAAATGTTTTCATTAATTTGAAGACAATGGACGTTCGCATTCTGATGTCCATCTACAGGGCTAGCTGTAACCAATAAAGGGCGCATGCCTTACCAGATATCTAAGTTCTTCAGACCTTATGAGAAGACTACCACCATGAAGGAGTAAGGCAAATTATAATGGATGCTAAATCCCCCTAATTGGGGACTTATAGATCACTTAAAGCAACACTGTGGAATAAAATTCAGAGGTTTAGTTTTTAACCACAGATTTAACTACCGTAAAGCAGTTCAAACCACAATATCCACTTCCTGAATAAATCCGCTTCCCCCATTCTCTTTTAGAAAAATACCGGTTTCTTTCACTACAGCATTCACCGAATCAGTATTAATCAAATCAAAGCCGGTAGCAACCCGTCCAGTATAGATAGCTCCCACTCCTCTGTCTAATAAAGAACTGACTCTATCATTACCGTCTGCAGTCTTCTCCCATAGCCTTAATTTAGAAAAAACCGAATCGTTCTCATCAATCCATCCATTGTTATCTTCATCCAGAGCAGCCAGTTCTGAAAAACCATTGCCAGTGGAGGGACCAAACAGTTCACTGCCATCATCTATAACACCATTTCCATTTTTATCATAAGCCAGAAAAGCAGTGCCAACTGAAGGAGCATAAATCATTTCAGTCTTTCCATCAGCATCAAGATCGAATTCGAATTTTGCATCCCCAAATGAAGCCCCGGTTCCATTGAAATTGATCACCAGCGGATCAATCAACGCATCTCCTTCTTTGATCGACACGGTCAATTCTTCGTATTTCTCTCTGCTCATAAGAAGTGAGGTATTAAAGGAAATCTGCTGTCCCTTGTCATTGGTTATTTTGCCCGATGCCAGAAACTGAAACCCCTCTTTCTGGTAACGAGTTTCTTTATAATAATAGTCCACCCCCCATCCTTCAAGTCTTGAAGATGGTGGTTCTGCAACATTTCCCTGAGAATTTATGGGGATTGAGAAGAGGCCTTTTAAATTCTCCAATTCTTTAGCCACTTCACCGGAAGAGGCTGACTCCTGCAGCTTCATAAATTCCTCTGAATCAAGAACTTCGATTTTTTTACCGGTGAATAACTCCACCAGATCTTTTATAATCTTGGTCCTGAGATCACCCCAGATCTCATCAATCATCTCTTTTATTGAAGGCTGGTTATCGTTCTCACCCTGTTCCAACTGTTTTAACCGTTCCTTCTGGCTTTGATCAGGCAAGAGAGCACTTATCTCTACCCGGTCTCTTTCTGTATGTGATTCAGAAACAATCTCTCCATTCTCTTCCATAGAACTCTGGATCAGCTCGGAATCATGATCCCACTTCCTAAGGTATTCAAATTTGGAGGAGTACTTTACATCGATTCGTGAGGATGCCAGGGAAACATCAGAGGAAATTATCCGCATAGTGAGCCTCCTTGCTGTTACCGGATTACATTCATTTTATCGGAGGAGATGGGAGAAACTTTATGAATATGTTTTGAATTTTAAATATCAAAGAAAAAGAATTAAAAAGCTCAACCCTGCAAGCTGGTAAAAACCTACTCAACCCTGAAGGGGCGGCTTACCTTAAGCACTGGGCAATGCCCTGTGAATTGGATATGTAGGATATGGGAGGCCCCCTTCGATGGATTTAGGGGGCAGATAATTTTCAAAACGACTGTCTGGTTCAGGTTTCAGTAAAAAAGCTGTATACTTCCTCTTTGGTGCTGCATCTCAGAAGTTCATCTACTTTTTCTCTGGTATTAAGTAATGCACCAACATGAGCAATAAAACGGATATGTGGTCCGCTGATTTTTTTAGGAGCAACTGCACATATAAAGATCTGAGAACTTTTTCCATCAATAGACTGAAAGTCTATTCCCTTTCGGTGGATTCCAACAGACACAACCAGTCTCTCTACCGAATCGGACTTTCCATGGGGAAGAGCGATTCCATTCTGCATACCAGTGCTGAAACTGTTTTCTCTTTCCATAACAGCTTCCAGTGCAGCTTCAGGATCAGAAATCTTCCCGTTTTTAAAGAGTATATCAATCATTTCTTTGATGACTTCATTTTTGGTATTTGATTGCAGATCAAGAGAGATGCAATCAGTAGAAAGCACTTTTTTTACATCAAAATCAGTACTGATTTCACCCTCAATCAGTTCCTGTTTCAGTTCAGCAGGTTTAACCAGATCTTTAACCTGGTTTATCATGTCATTTAGCCTTACCAGATTCTCGTAAACGATGTTTTTAACAAAGATAGTGTCTGTAGTGTCGTTCTCAAACCGAAGTTTTTTCTGTTCCACAAAAAGAGTAATCGTTGATCTCTCCCTGCGGAAATGGTATATCTTAACCTCATCTTCGATGGTATTGACATAATAACCCTCACTGACAAAAGACTGGACGATTCGCTCCGATAAAAGCTCCACCAGATAGGGACTGGTCATGTCGAAATCAGTCTCAACCAACTCCCCTTTCTCCAGTTCCTTCAGGGATCCTTTCTTGTCGGTCAAAATGACATTCAGAATAGGAGGAGCAACAATAGTGGTAAGCAATGTCATAAGAATCGCTGAACCAAATAGTTGCTGATCCAAAAAACCCGAAGAGAGCCCAATACCTGCTACAATCAAAGCAACTTCCCCACGGGGAACCATTCCGGCACCTATCCTTAGTGCCCCCAGAAAATTGAACTTGAGACCAAGAGCCGGTATACCGCATCCGATAACTTTGGCAATAACTGCACCTATGGTAAAAATGAATCCGAATGTCAGCACAGTTGGAGAGATAACTTCCTTAATATTTACCAGCATTCCCATCACCACAAAAAATACAGGAACAAAAAATTCCTGCACCGGATGAAGAGCATTTTCGATTACTTTGGCCAGGTCGGTTCCAGACAGAGTCATACCCATCACGTAGGCACCTATAATCATTGCAAGCCCGGCTTTTTCAAATATGCCGGAAAGAAGCAATGCCAACCCAAGAGCCAAAGCACTGATAGTGCCGATATTTTTGAAATACTTTAAAAATGAACCGATTTTTTGAGATAGCAGCAGACCGATTGCAGTAAATCCTAACCATACACCTACGGCTCTGAAAATCAACATACCCACTTCGAAAAGCTGGTTCTGGTTGGATTGCTGTCCGGCTTTTCTGCTCAAGGTTGCAATCCCTAAAACAACCGATAAAAAGATTATCCCAAGGATATCATCCACAACAGCACCAGCCAGAATGGTGATTCCTTCCGGAGACCCTACTTTTTTCCTCTCTGATAGCACCCGGATAGTAATACCTACCGAAGTGGCGGTCGAAATAACTCCCATCAGAAGCACCCGCGGATCGCTGAAAGGAATGTGTAGCCACCAGGCAGTGGTAAGGGCACCAATTAAGAAGGAGAAAATTACCCCTCCAAAACCAACCATTACACCTGCAATCGAGAATTGAACTAATAATTTAAGGTCTGTTTCCAGACCCGCTAAAAACAGAAGCACTATAGAGCCGATAGTTGAAATAGCATAGAGTTCAGGCTCAACCGGGATGAGCGCTCCTTCCACCTGTGGAAACAACCCATTTTCAAATAGAAAAGGAATTGGAATACTCCCCAAAAGCGATGGTCCAAGGATTATCCCAGCAATCAGTTCACCCAAAACACTGGGGAATTTCATTTTTTTAAACAGGATACCACCGAAACGGGCTGCAAATAAAATTACACTTAACTGAAAAACCAGTGTAGACATCCTGTGTACTAACGACTCGGATCCATCAGATGCCATAGTAATTGCAGGAAACAGTAAAACAAGCCATAGCAATCTATTTAAACATCCTTTTTTCATCATGAATTCCTCGGTCTCAAAATCAGATCTTTGTAAAAGTTGGGGAGAAAATATACCCGATATACCTGTACAAAGCAAGCGAATTATTAGCAGTCTTAATTCTGGTATGGGTAAGAAATGATTTAATATCGTGCTGCTATGATTGACTCAAATGACTTTTCTGCTTGCTATCCGCAACAACACTGACAAGAAATAAACAGTCGATGTGAACAATACTATTGTGGCACCGCTGGCAGTTGACCAATAAAAAGAAGTAATAAGACCCGCAATCCCAGAAACGATGCTGACGGCAGAAGCTATCCAGACATAATAGAATGTCGAACGAACCAGATTCCTTGAAGTAGCAGCAGGCAATATTATTAAAGCATTTATGACCAGAATCCCAATCCACTGAATACTTACCGCTACTACCAGTGCAGTCACAACCGCAAAAACAGTCTGAATCCACCAAACCGGAATCTTTCTGCTCCCTGCCAGCGAAGTATTTAAGGATACCAGAAAAAACTTATTGAAAAAAACCACCCAGACAATCAGAAACAGTATTGCAATAATCATCAGATTGCAAATGTCTGCTGGAGAAATACTGAGAAAATCTCCGATTAAAAACTGCGAATAACGATTAAAGCTGCCACCTCTTGATAATATTACTATTCCTAAAGACAATGAAGTACTCATCATAATCCCGGTTACAGTGTCGGTAGAAGCAGTTCCGTGCCTTTTCAAAAGGGTAATACAAACAGCAAAAAATATGGAAAATAAAATCATTGACCAAAGCGGGTTATCCAACCCCAGGATCGTCCCTATAGCAATACCGGTAAAAGCAGAATGCCCTACTGCATCAGAAAAGAAAGCCATCTGATTGTTAACCACCATGCATCCTAAAAATGCAAGAAGCGGTCCAGTTATGAGCACAGCCAGCAGAGCCTGCTGCATAAATTTATACTGAGCCCATTCAAAAGGTAATGCAGCAATCAGTTCAAGGCATAAATTCATAGCGAATTCCTTTTTCTTGCTTACAAATCAGATTTAAGGAGAAGGCAACTCATCGGAGTCCGACAGGGAGAATCTGCCAAAAGTACCTATAACATCAGGATGTCTTAAGGTAACTTGCGGTTTATCATCGCAGATAACCGAGCGATTTAAAAAAAGCATCCTGTCAGCATATCTGGCTGTAGTACTGATATCGTGCGA
Source organism: Fibrobacter sp. (assembly GCA_012519985.1). Classification (GTDB taxonomy): domain Bacteria; phylum Fibrobacterota; class Chitinivibrionia; order Chitinivibrionales; family Chitinispirillaceae; genus JAAYPC01. Next base: position 76,587 of record JAAYPC010000171.1, on the reverse strand, counting down.
TATCATGACAATTGCCAGATGATAGGTATTGCGCAGGTTGGAAACCATCCGGTAAAACAGTTCAATTCCAGATGGATCTACACCTGACACCGGTTCGTCAAGCAACAGAAGATCAGGAACCGGTGTGAGCGCCAAAGCTAAAAGAACCCTCTGAAGCTGCCCTCCGGAAAGAGAGCCAACCCTCTGATTAATGAGACTGTCCGCCTCAACCGCACAAAGAATCTTGCCTGCCTCCTGCCTGATTTTGGAAGACACTCCCAGCCACAGCGGTTTTTTCGATAAAGAAGCCGCAAAAAGATCCAGCACTGTCATAGGTGAAAATGCATCGATGTCCAGTCTCTGCGGAACATAACCAATTCGAAAATCCCTCCCTGATCTTCCATCTATGGAAGAAAATTTGATTTTTCCGGTAAATGGCAGTTCATTGAGCATCGCACGAAGCAAGGTAGTCTTGCCTGCACCGTTTGGCCCGATAATCACTGCAAGCTGACCACAATGGATATGTAAATTAACATTCAGCAGAATCTGGTGTCCCTGCAAGGTAACACATACATCCTGAAGCCTGGTACAGCAGTCGCCACAGAATCCTTTACCTTCAGTATTGCAATCATTATTAACCATGTTCAGCGTAATGCCTCCTGCAGTACCATCAGATTTTTCTCCATAATCGAAATATAGGCATCCGGGTGAAATGGACCGGTTACTATCGGATCAAGAGTATACAGTTTCTTGCCGGTTTCCCGTGATATCATCTGAGCAGTCTTTGCCGGATATTGCGGTTCGATAAAAATTGCCTCTACCTTTTTTTCTTTGATCAATTTAATGATTTCTGCCAGCTCACGTGCACTGGGTTCAGAACCAGCTTCACGCTCAATGACTGCTGCAACATTAAGGTTAAACTCCCTGGCAAAATAGGGAAATGCCTCATGAAAAGTTATTATGTTCCGGTCTGAAATCCCGGAAAGCCCCTGATGCATCTTGCTTTTCAGCTCTTCCAGAGATTTTATAAATCTGTCAGCATTTAACCTATACTTTTGCGCATTCCCGGAATCAACAGCCATTAATCCTTTACAGATGTTTTCAACCTGTAAAATTGCTCCGGAAACCGAGACCCATACGTGAGGATTGAACTGATGCTCATGATGATCATCATCACTTTCACGCTGATGCCCCTCCGTTTCAATTAACTGAATTCCTTTGCTGGCTTCTACGATCTTCAGCCTGGGAAACTGTGCGATGGCTTTATTCAGAAAAGTTTCCATCCCTCCGCCATTAACAACCAATACATAAGCGGAGTTGAGCTTTTTCATATCCTGTGGAGTTAACTGATAATCATGAAGACATCCGGTTTCAACACTCGTCATACATTCCACAGCCACTCCAGAAACATCTTTGGTTATATTTTGAGTCAAAATGTACATAGGATAAAAAGAGCAGAGAATCACCTTTTTCTCAGATCCATATAAACCTGCGCTTATAGTAAACAAGACAAGAAGCCACTTTATCCCAGCCAGCATATCTATTCTCTCCTTTTATCTCTTTTAGTGTAAAGCACCACTTTTGTCTGGTTCTTTCAGATCAGAGCTTTCTGCAAGATGCACACAGCCCTTCAAGCTGAATGAAATGACTGTCTACCGTAGCATGAAGCTTCTCCTCAACATATCTGGAAAAGCCCTCAGAAAAACATACCGGGACCTCCTGAACCCTCATGCAACTGGAACAGATAAAATGATGATGTTCACCTTGCTGTGGATTACGACAAAGATAGTACCGCATTATCCCATCCGTCTTGTGCATACTGCAGACAATTCCACACTGAAGCAGCCTATCAAGAACCCGGTACATGGTAGCCAAATTCACCTGGTAACCCAATAGTCCGCTGACATCATCACGAAGCTCTTGAGCGCTGCGAACCATTCCGGTTTTAAACAGATAATTAACAACCGATGTTACTACCGGAGTAATCCTGCATCCCTGATTTCGCAATATCCTGATGAATTGCTCTGTTTTTACACCTGTATGCATCATTACTTCCCCAAAATACCGATAATATGATTCTGGTACGCAGATAAATTAATTGAGGTTAAATGTTATTGCAAATATTTCGCACTAAGAGAAGCAAAATTGAACGGGAGAATCCAGAAGCAAATAGGTGCGAGTGTAAATCGCACCATAAAAAGCTATTGAAAGATTAGCTGAACAAGTTCACTATATCTGTGGCAAACCTTTTTCCCAGCTCATATCCACTGTTAAAAAGTTCAGGAGTGACTTTTCCAGGAAACTCCAGCCCCTCAGTGATCTCCCACTGTATTTCGGATGTCATTTGTTGTACTTTCTTGAATGCACCCTTGCTCCATCCATAACTTCCAAAGTACACTGCTTTTTTATTGCGGATGTTTTTCAGCGATGCTTTTTCCAGAATCTGCTGCATATATGGAAAGAGGGAAACCTCATAGGTAGGTGCACCAATCACTACCCCTTTGTTTTTTAGCAAGAATGGAAGTATGTAGCTGCTGTGGGTACGGGCTACATCGAATATTTCGGGTGTCAAACCACCATCAGATATGCCCTGTGCAACCGCATTCATCATGGCTTCAGTGTTTCCATACATCGATCCGTAAAGGAGTGTGATACCCTTGTCTCCCCCAGTTGTGCAGCTCTGAGCCCATTTTTTATAGAGTTCAACGATTCTGCCAGGATCTTTTCTCCAGATAAGCCCGTGAGATGGAGCAATCATGGAAATGTCAAGACCTCCCAGCTTGGATATGGCATTTAATACAGGTGTGGAAAACTTGGCTACTATATTGGCATAGTACCGGAGGGACTCTTTTTCGTAATAAGAAAGGTCTCCATATTCATCTTCAAAGAAAGCTCCCTGCAAGGCTCCATAACCTCCGAATGCATCACAGGAGAAAAGTATTCCGGTAGACTTATCAAAAGTCACCATTGTCTCCGGCCAATGAACAAAAGGGACATTGAAAAACTGAAGCTGATGATTACCGGTATCAATCACTTCACCTTCATTTATCACTCTTACATTATGGTTTATTCCATAATAATCCTGGAGCATTTTAACCGCCTTTTGAGTGCAGATAATCTCAAAACGATCATTTATCATCCGAAGAGTTCTCAACACCCCGGTGTGGTCGGGCTCCATGTGGTTTACTATTACATAATCTAACTGACTAAGATCGATTATCCTTGAGATCTGATCGAAAAACTCATCGGTTTTAAAACCCCTGGAAAGATCGACCAGCACATTCTTTTGGTCTTTAATTACATAAGAATTGTAAGAAATACCCACACCATCTATGGGCCATAATCCCTCAAAAAGATCGGTAGTCCGATCATTAACCCCAACCCAGAAAATATCATCCTTAAGACGGACATCATTCATAATACCTCCCTGAGCTTGTTTATAATCATGATAACACCTGTAAAAATAGTTTTTAGCGCAGGCTGAACCGATTATTTGTTAGTTGATTATGTTATCGGGAAGCAGGGTATTAAAAAAAATTAGCTTTAGTGAGGTAATAAAAAGCAGGGGTAAAGCTTTCACTTTACCCCCCTATTCTGCGAATCAGGCTTATGCCTGTTTTGCTCCAAATAACTTGCGTTTAATTTTTTCACCCCACTCTTCAAAAATTATGTAAAGGCAGGGGATCACAACCAGAGTCAGAAAGGTGGTTGCTGTCATACCGCCGATAACTGCTTTTGCCAGAGGCGCCCATGTTTCTGAACCATCTCCTAATTCAAGGGCAAGCGGAATCATACCAATAATGGTAGTCAAGGCAGTCATCAACACGGGTCTTATCCTGGTAATTCCGCTCTCTTCAGCTGCTTCATATAAACCTACACCTCTGCTGCGAAGCTGATTGGTATAATCAACCAGAACGATTCCATTATTTACAGCTATTCCAACCAGGATAACTACACCTATCAATGCCATGACGCTTATCGGAGTATTAGTGATAAACAAAAATATTAGGACACCAATAATTGACAATGGAACTGTAAATATGATAATGAATGGATCCACCAATGATTCAAACTGACTGGCCATCACCATATAAACCAGAAGTGAACCCACCATAATAGCCAAAAGCAGATAGAACATAGCTTCTTGCCGATCCTCGGCAGTACCCCCCATAATCATCATCATATCTGAAGGAATAGCGATTTCCGACTGAATCTGTTCAATTTTCTCTACCGCAGTCTTCAGATCAATTCCAGCAAGGTTACATCCTACAGAAACATATCTCTCCTGATTTTCCCGGTAAATGGTAACCGGTCCCTGCGTCTCTTTGATGTCTGCAATCTGACGCAAAGGAACAGTTCCACCTGCAACAGGTATAATCAGATTATCCAGAGCATTCCTGTCCTGGCGATATTTTTTATCCAGTTGTACGTAAATATTGAACTCATCGCCTTTTTCCCTGTACTTTGCAACTGTTCTTCCCTGAATAGCGGTTGACACAATGGAGGCAATCTGAAGATTGGTCAGTTTCAGATCATTTAACACATCCTGCTTCAGATGAACATCCAACTGAGGAATGTAATCGTTTACATTCACTCTTATGTCTACCAGACCTTCCACTTTCTCCATTCGTGCTTTCAAATTATCGGCAATCGCTTTGGCTCTTGCCAGGTCATTGCCCAGCACTTTGATCTCAACAGCACTTTGTCCGCTGGACATCATACCACCGCCTTCAAAGTAATAAGAAATCCCGGCAATATTATCCAGCTCTTTACGCAAAGCTATCTCTATCTCCTTTTGACTTCTTTTCCTTTCATTCTGTGGCAAAAGTCTCAGATTAGCAACAATAGTGTTGCTCGAAGAACCACCTGGGTTAAAACTTCCCTGCACACCGAAACGAAAAGATGCGGTAACGACCTCAGGCACCGACTCCTGAAGAATCTTCTCCACTTTAATAACCGTTTCTCTTAAGGATGTCAAAGGAACTCCGGTTGCACATTCGATAGTTAAACTGATTCTCCCCTGATCGGTTTCCGGCATGAATTCCCCACCCATGAATGGTATTAAACAAAAGGAAAAGACAAGCAACAGTAAAACTATAAGCAGCACATATTTTTTATGATAAAGTGACCAGTGCAGAAGCTTCTGGTATTTACTGGTGAACTTATTCAAAGTTTTTGGTTTATCACTAGCCTTACTTTTCTTGCTGCCCAATCTTTCTTTCAGAAACACCGATGACATCATTGGCACCAATGTCAAAGCAACCAGAAGTGAAACAGTAAGGCTGAAGGTAACAGTAAGTACCATCTCCTTAAAGAGCTGCCCGGTAATTCCAGGGACAAAAAGCACCGGAACAAAAACACTAAGAGTTGTAAGAGTTGAGGCGATAATTGCCATACTCATCTCTGAAGCACCCCGTTCAGAGGCTTCAACACTATTGTGACCCAGACTCTGGTAGCGGAAAATATTCTCCAGAACGACAATAGAGTTATCCACTAACATTCCTATTGCCAGTGCAAGCCCGGCCATAGAAATAACATTAAGAGTCAAATCGGATAGATACAATACAGCAAAGGTCAGTATTATCGATATCGGCATGGAAATAGCCATTATTAGACTGCCGCGAAAGCTTCGAATAAAGGTATAAATCACTATAATCACAACAATAAGAGACATTATTGCCGTATTATAGAGGTTTTTTAAGGAGTTGGAGGTAAATTCCGAAGTATCAAACAATATTTCGAAATTAATACCCTGGGGAAGAACCTTTTTAATATTTTCAAGTTCTTTTTTTACCTTTTGGGCTGCCAGCACAGTATTGGCATCCGATTGTTTGCTTACTATGATGGCAATTCCCTGTCTGCTGTTTATTCGTACATCGCCGGTTATCTCCTTGAAACCATCTTCCACCACAGCTACATCCTTGAGCCGTAAAGGAACAGTTCCGGGTTTTATAACGATATTTCTGAGCTGTTCCAGACTTCTGTATTCACTGTAAATACGGAGATTATACTCTTTGGTGAATGTCTTAATGTTTCCGGCAGATACTAAACCTGCACTGGTCTGGATTGCAGTCGCCACATCCTGAGGTGAAAGTGAATGTGAAGCCAACAGCACCGGATTGAGCTTTACATTTATCTGACGTTCAAATCCACCGGCGATTTCCACTGAAGCAACGCCATCGACCCGCTCCAGAAGAGGTTCTACCCTGTCTTCACCAAGTTTGCGAAGCTCTGCCGGTCCAAGATCCTTGGAGTTCATGGACAACATCATTATGGGCATCATGGAAGGATTCAGAGCCAATACAATCGGCTCATCTGCATCACTGGGAAGATAGTCCCTTATCATGTCAAGACTGTTTCTTACATCGGTTTCCGCCTTGTCCATGTCGGTTCCATAAACGAACTCCAGCATCACCATAGCGCTACCATTGGTCGAACTGGAGGAGATTTTCTTGATGTTCTCAGTGGCACTTACAGCTTCCTCGATAGGCCTGGTAACCAGGTTTTCGATGTCTTCAGAACTGACTCCCGAATAATTGGTAAACACCAGTACTATTGGGAAATCAATATCCGGGGTCATTGCCACCTTCAACTGGGTTAAAGAGAAAATTCCAAACCCCACAGCAATGATATAGATCATTGCCAGCGTGACTTTTCTTTTTATAGATATTCCACTTAAGTTCATTTTTTTTACCGTCCCGCCTTAGAAACTACTCTTACAGAGTCTCCATCTTTTAGAATATTCTGTCCGGCAACTATTATGCTGTCCCCAAAATTTGCCCCCTGCGCCAGTTCCATAAAACCACCGGAGAACAGTCCCGGAGCAATGCTTTTCTTCAGAGCCCTGCCTTTATTTACTGTATAGATGTAATAATCGTGCTTCTCTGTCTGAATTCCCTTTTCATCGGTTGCAATACTGGTTTGAGTCATAACAGTCATCTCACTGACCACCACAGAAGCGGTTCGCCTGTCTGTCTGAACCAGAAACTCACCAAAGAGCCCTGATTTTAAAAGGTTGTTCTGGTTATTCAACCTTACCTCAATTTCCAGAGTCCTGGTCAGAGGATCAACAGCTTCGTCAATCTTTTCTACAGTACCGATGAACTGAGTATCGGGCAGAGAAGGAAAAGAAGCCTTAACATGCTGCCCCACAGAGATTTTCTGGATATCCACTGCAGGTACTCTCAGTTTAGCTTTTACTGTATTTGCATTCACGATTTTTATAACCTGCTGCCCTGCAGCAACCATCTCATTTACCTCGAAATAGACCATTCCCACACGCCCATCGAATGGTGCCCTCAGAATGGTATTCTCATATTGCACATCTGCCTGTTCCATCGCTGCAGCAGCCTGTTCAAGAGCCACCTGAGCGACATCATACTGGCTCTTTGCCAAATCATACTGCTGTTTGCTGATGGCGTTTTTGGCCAGCAGGTTCTTCATCCTGTTGAAATCATCCTGCTTTGACTGCAACTGGATTTTTGCACTCTTCAGGCTTGCTTCAGCAAGCAGTTTCCCCTGCAAAGCAGCTTTATTATACTGAACCGCCAGAATCTGCCCTGCTTTTACCCTGTCTCCAGGTTTCACATTAACAGATGTCAGTTTTTCCGAAGTTTTACTGTAAACGAAAGCATCATTCTGAGCTTCTATACCCCCGGTCAACTTTATATAACTTGAAATTGAATCCGGTGCAGCCACATATACTTCCACCGGAATGATCCTTTCAACTTCTTCCTTCTTTTTCTTTTTACAACCGATTATCATTACAGATAACGCTAAAACAATAAATGTGAAAAAACTTGACTTCATTTTCATAATGCTTCCTTATTATTAAGTTTATCCCTTATTTCCATTTGATTATTGAGCACCGAAAGATGAACTGGATCCAAGCCCGCCCATATCCATATTGATTATAGCAAGTTTGAGACTGGTCGCAGTCTGTAATGCCGCATATTTAGCGGAGATTAAGGAGTTGTGAGCATCAAGAAGCTCATACATCGGAATCACTCCTTCTTCATATTTTGCCAGCGATGCATTATATGCCTTTTCCCGGGCTTCCATCAGTAATTCAGCAGCTTCAGTTTCACTTTGCAACTGCTCAACCTCATGATAGGCGTCAAGCACTTCCTTTTCAACTGTAGCTGTTTTCTCCTGCAGCACCTCTTTAAGTGCGAGTTGCTGTTCTTTGGCTTTCTTTAACTTGAAATTACGGTTTCCCCAATCCAGTAAATTAAAACTCAGCGCAGCACTGGCTCTCCAGGAGTAGCGCCACCTCTCCTTTTCGTCAAGTTCCGGGCTTTCATTGGAATAGCTGAATGCTGCAACCAGGGAAGGATAAAATGCTGATTTGGCAGATTTAATACCAAGTTCAGTCAGATTCATTTTTAGTCTTGTCTCATTGAGGTCAGGTCTTTCTGACAATGCACTGCTTACTGCAGAATCCAGATTCACATCTGGTAACACATTGCCTTCTGCACTGGTATCTATCAAATTTATCTCTGTAGTTGCAGGAAGCCCCAACAAAATGGCAAACTGCCGTTTCATCGAGGAGACTGACTTGTTCACCTTTAATTCATTCATTCTGGCCTGGGCCAGTGATGCCTTGGTGAGAAGATAGTCGTGCTCGGTGGACATCCCCTGCTCCATCCTGGCCTCCTGATTAGAGGTCAACTCTTCAAGCTGCTTTATAGCTTCACTGGTCACAGATGCTGATTTCTGAAGACTGACAATTCCCCAGTATACCTGCAAAACTGCATAACGAATCTTCTGCTTAGCAGTTTCAGCACTTTTTTCTGTAATTGCACTGGACAGTTTCGCACTGTTAAGCCCATTCAACAAAGCGAATCCGGTAAATATCGGCTGCTGTATCTGAATAGCATAATTGAATGAATTCTGATCCAGACCCATTCCCGGTGGCATCATAGCTGAAAATGCTGCAGGTATCTCAAAATCCAATCCGGTCCGGGAATAGCTACCGCTCAAGTTAACACTTGGCAAAAATCCGGTCTTGGCACTCTTTATATCGTATTCAGCCTGCTTTTGCTGATGCTCAAGTGCTTTTATCGAGTAATTATTCTTCATGGCCATTTCAACAGCCATCTCTGCAGACAGATCAACACTCTCTGCAGATTGTCCCGAAATAACACATACTGCCAAAACCAGTAAAGCTGGTCTTGTACAGCACCTTCTTATTTTCATATAGCCCCCTGTGAGATCTCCATCAACATTATGGTTCTAAAAACTGTAAAATATAAATAAGTTGTAACGTTCCATTTTCGATTATGTAACATCTTGTAACAATTTTTTTTCTGCCACTCTACAAGGCAGAACTATGGTGACAGTTGTTCCAATATCCTGACTGCTCTCAATCGAAATCTGACCTCCATGAGCCTCCACTATCTTTTTAGTCAAACTCATGCCTAACCCGTATCCACCTGAGTCGTATCTTCTTGCTTTATCTACCCTGTAAAAAGGTTCAAAAATAAAAGGCAGTTCCTTCTCAGAAATTCCGATCCCGCTATCGCTCACAACAATCTTGACCCACTTTCCATCCGATGCATAAGCGACTTTTACCGGTTCCCCCTCCGGCTTGGAATACTTGATAGCATTATCTATAAGATTGGATAATGCCATCTTCATTCTCTCCTTATCCACCTCCACTTCAACGACTGCGGTACTGCATAGCTGTACTGAAGGAGCTGATTGCTTTCTGCTTTCCTGAATCTCCGAAAGCAGACTTCCAAGATCAATTTTTTCCAGCTTTACTTTCCCGAAAGGGCTGTCCAGACGGGCTTCTTCCAGAATAGCACCAGTCATTTTATCCAGAGTCGAGATATTGTTTTTTATGGTTTGTCGAATATTGCCCTCAGGGATCAACTCCAGAGCGACAAGTATTCTGGCTAATGGCGAACGCAGCTCATGGCTGATATCCCGCAGCAATTGATCCCTTGCCTTCAAATCATTACGTATGTGACGTGCCATATCATTGAAAGATTGGATCAGTTGCCCAAGCTCGTCAGAAGACTTTTTCGGAAGTTCTATGTCAAAATCACCTCTGCTTATCTGCTTTACTCCATTATGAAGAATTCGTAGTGGTTTCAGCAGATGACGAATGTATAAATGGGTTAATCCAAACACTATTACCAGTATTACAGACCATACTATTAACAACTCCCAGGGAAATCTAAGTTGTAAAAACGGCTTTTTTACCTGAAAAATGTAGCTTGCTGAATCAGTTTGAAATGCACAGGTCAGATGATTGCGGTACCATAATACCGGTTTAGAATCAGACCTCTTTTCCATAATATCAAAATCAGCTATTTCGCTGGAACTGGACCACTGAAAACTGTCGCTTTTATATCGCATATCCATTCCCTGCTCTCTTAATAGCCGCAAAGCAGAAACGGTATCTTTCATGTCAATCTGAGCAGCGACGAACCTGGAATGACTCAGAAAAACATCATGAATAGGAAGATTAGCGCGCATATAACTGAAATAAGCGTGCAATGCGATATGGGTGGAAACCACCAATGTGAAGGTTGCCGTAATTATTAAAATTGTAAATCTGGTGAAAAGCGAAACTTTTTTCATTAAACCTGTTCTCAGTGACTGCTCAGAAAAACATAGCCCACACCAGTCACTGTTTTAATGTATAAAGGATTTCTGGAATCATCTCTGATCTTCTGACGAATCCTGCTTACAAGCATATCGATAGAACGGTTCGACGATTCCCAGTCTATCCCCCTGAGATGCTCAACCAACTGAGACCTATCCAATACCCTCCCTTTATTTCTAATAAGGTATTGAAGAAGTTCATATTCATTGGTGGTCAGATTAACCTCTTCACCCGAAACCGTCACACTCCTGGAGGAAAAATTGATAGTTAGATCTCCATATCGCTCCAGTTGCGAAGAAGATTGCGATCCTTCAGCCGACCTTCGCAAAATCGAACGTAATCTGGCCACCAGTTCCCTGGGCTCAAAAGGTTTAGGAAGATAGTCATCAGCACCAATCTCCAATCCCACAATCCTGTCGTGTACATCTCCTCTGGCCGTTAACATCAGAATCGGAGTTGAGTATTTTTTGCGTATTTCTCTGCAAACAGAAAAACCATCCATATCCGGTAACATCACATCCAGTATTATTGCATCTGGCACGCACTTTTCTATAGCTTCGATCCCGTTTTGAGGATGTTCGACTGTTTGCACTACAAATCCATGAGTCCCCAGATACTCCTGCAAAAGTGAATTAAGCTCCCGATCATCGTCAATTACCAAAATCTTCTCATTCATAGCCACTTTCAGCCTTCAAAACCAACTCCGGATTCTGTTTCAAATAATAGTATACCTCATTTTTATAACAGGGCTGTTTCTGAAGTGTAACAAGTTGTAACGATATGAAGCTGGTAAACAGAGAAATACTTTAACTTTGTTCACTGCAGGATTTATTTTGAACCCATAAAATTAGATAATCGAACAATTAAATGCAAAACTTCTTAATTCAACCTGTTCTCTAACCACTCTGTAATAGAACATCCCCGCATCTTTCTGTGCGGGATGAGAGTGGGAGGCTTTCTAACCTCCTCATTTAATATTTAACAGCCTATTAAAACAGGTGAAAGAATGAAGCGCTTTTTGAGGTAATAATTTCAGTTATTCTTTAATTTTAACTAAAAAGAAGCGACTGAGCCGAATAATTTCTTAAAATGCTGGTAATAATCCAAACATATATAATGCACCGAAGATAAGCGTCTACCCGCCACCTTATACAATCAAATTCACTACAATCCCTGAGCGCTGCCATGAAAGAATAGTCAAAAAAAGTGGTCAGCAAATGATAAAATACGACCACATATAACGCTTCAGAGGGCAAAGCACCAACTACCTGTATCCCTAAAAAATAAAGCAAAGAGATGAAAACCGTATATACAGTCCATATATTAAGCACTCGCACCGACATTGCCCGGGCTGACCTCTGAACTGTCAAACAATCATTTACCATTGCCAATGGTTCCTTAAACATCTGAGTTATTTCGCCTTTTAAAAGCGCCGCTGTTGAGATCAGAAGAATCAGATGAAGAAAAAACATAGCAATCTCACATTTTAAATCAAGTTTTAATGATTATCACTCCAGCATTTCAAAGAAAAGGTTCAGATCATGATCCCAAAGCTCAAGAAACGTACCAAATGTGTTGTTATCGTAAAGCCCAGGATAGAATGCTTTAGCCTGCAACCCATTTTCTTCTGAGATATTGAACGATGAAATTGCGGAGTTCCTGTTGATCAGATTTACCAAAGAAAGATTCTCCGAGACTTGCGGATCCAGCTCTGTGTCACCAGTCACCACAGTTGAAAAAACCAGACCCTTCTCAGTCTCCTGAACCGCAAACCACATCTTTTCCGGATGCTCGAAGGTACAATATCCCTGCTGTTCTTCTATACTGTAACCTGAATTCTGGAGATAGGTGCTGACTTCTTCCATTAATGATCCACTCATAAAGGTCTCCTTAGTCGCGTAAAAAGTTGTTCCTGTCTCTAAGTGCTACCGTGCTTTAATAATTACCCCTGACATTTAAATTTTATAGTAAGAAAACGATAAAAACAATATGTTATTCCTTCTAATGTGCAATTTTCTACACATCCTTTGTGGTAACTTTGTAATCACACAATCTGGCTTACTATTCCCGAAAACAAAGAATAAAAAAGTTTCTCTTTTAAATTGGATCAGAAGACCAGAAATTTTAATGAAGCAATTATATCGATTCTTCCGCAGAGTCGATATTTTACTGCGGGAAGCTCAGATAGAATTGCGGGTAATTTGGATTGGAATGCAGGAAACCTGGATTGAACTCAATAATGGAATAAATGATGACCTGTTATGTAAAAACGGTGATCTATCAGGGTTAAATGACTGAAAGGAGTGAGTGCGGACCCTCTGAAACCAAATACAAATATCGAAGCAAAGAAAGGTTGGATTAATGAACGAACATTACTAGCCGCAGGGGTAATATCATGCATAAACCGTATGCAAGAAAGCATACGGATGCAGGTAGCACTGGCTACCTGCCTGATTTTATGAGGAATTACTTTATACCAAAGAATGAATCGATTTTGTTGGCTACATCATCACCAGTAATGGCCACATCATTCACATCGCCAGACTTGTTGCTTGTTTCGACATCTGTTGATGCTTCTTCCAGAATTGTATCCAGACTGCCATCATCTCCCCTGGCAATTACAATCTTTTCCTGCTCCTCAATTTCTTGCGCAGTTTGAACTGCTTTCTTTGGTTTTTCAGCAGCGCTGTCTTCTTCTTTTACTTGTGCAAAATCGGTTCCCCTACCAGATGCAGCGTATTTAGGAGGCAAGGTATTTTTATCGATATTTTCAATGTTAATGGATCCGGTGCGCAATAATTTACCCATATCCAGATCCATAATAGTTTCAAGCATCTCCTCATCCTGAGGTTCTTTTGCTACTTGCTCAAACTCCTGCTGAAAAGCGCTTTTCTGTTCCTTAACGCTCTCATCAATTAAACTAATGCTGCTTTTATCAGAACTTGCTGCTTTGCTCATCTCTATTGTGGTATTACTGATAGGAGATGATTCTTTTTTATCAGCGACATTATCTGGATCAACCTCAAAAACAATCTCATCATCAAGATCTGCTGTACTTTTGGAATCCTCAACAGCCGAAAGCTCTTCAACTATCATCCCAGGTTCTTCATTAGAGATTACAGCCTGTTTCTCATCTACTATTACTGGTTGCTCATCGTCTATTATCTCTGGTTGTTCATCTACTACCACAGCGGGTTGTTCATCATCTGCTATCACCGGTTGCTCATCTACTACCACAGCGGGTTGTTCATCATCTGCTATCACCGGTTGCTCATCTACTACCACAGCGGGTTGTTCATCATTTGTAATTACAGATCGCTCATCTGCCACCGCAGGCTGCTCATCATTTGTAATTACCGGTTGCTCATCTTCTACTATCACCGGTTGTTCATCTACAATTGCAGGCTGTTCTTCTACTATCGCAGCAGGTTGTTCTTCTACCACCACTTGATTTTGATCCGTTCCCATGCTTACAAATTCAAAATCCGGGATCTTCTCATCCTCACCCTCATCATCCATAACATTAACATCTTTGGTGACATTATAATCTTCAGAAGATTTCACAGCCGCTTTATCAATAAAGAATCCTGCTGATGATTGTGAATCGTTCTTATCAGGGCCAGAGGAATGGATCAAATCTGAAGATTTTTCGATAGCAGCAATTTCATTATCGAAAGCCGTCTGCCCATCAAGCTGGAGGTTAGTCAGTTTTCCATGAGCCAACTGATGATATCTGGCAAACTGCATATCGGTAAATTTTACGAAGTATAAATCAAGAAGATGCATGTTAGGTTTGTAGATTTTGTTTGCAGCATCCAGTTTGGAATAGAGAGAATTGCGGAACTTATCTTCTGGAAGCAAATCAGTTCTGAAAGAAGTAATCAGAGAATCGATATCTGTGAAGATTTCAGCGACCGACCGAATAATCTGATTGCGTTTTTCAAGGGAGGCATCCTGTTTCTTTTTATTTTGGTTAGAGATCCATAAAAGCAGTAATCCAGAAGCCAAAGTTCCTGCCAGAAACCCCACAACCAGATAAAGAAAAGACGAATCCATAAATCCTCCGTTTAGCGGTTAAGTTCGCTTTAAAAAGCAGATACATTCAACTTTAAAGGCAATACTTAAAAGTTCACTGAACAGCTATTATTATAATTCACACAGGAATATAAGTCAAACATTTCCTAAATTCCCCGATTACAAACAATATCATAAACTTTGCGATATTTGCACACATTTTTATCCCAGGAAAAGCTTTTAACATTTTCGGTACCATTAAGAATCATCGCAGCATATTCCTGTGGTTTTTTGTACAGATCTATTGCTGTCAGTAAAGCATTATGTGCAGAATCAACCATAGAACAGAAAAGTGGATTTTCTATTCGTGATTCCAAAGGCAGATTGAGCAGATCACGCCACTTATACTCAGCCAGATCATCTGGGTAATCTTCCCGGAATAAAATTCCAGTTGGTAAAATACGAGATTTTTTCCCGGCGAATATACTGCCATAAAACTGCGGGGTATTGACCTGATTACAAGGATTAATCTGCACCCACAACCCCCCTGTGCCTCTGGCAATAACAGGCACTCCGCGAATCAGGCCTTCAGTTGCAGCACCAAAGGGTTCGTAAAAGGATGGCATCAGAAGAAAGCTGGAACCCTGAAGGAAGCTCTTATACTGGTTATTGGAGATTCTGAAGGGCCAGATTGTGATGTCTCCACTGCAACGCTCTGCACACTCTCTGAAAAATGAAAGATTTTGGGTATTGGATGCTGAAGAAGGGCAGAAAAATAGCTTTGCACTTCCCCTGGGCAAACGCTCGAAAGCATAGAAAATGATGTCGAAACCTTTCTGCATGATGTCCAGACGACCAGACATAAAAAAGATCGGGGCAGTACAACCCTCTTCTATGGTAAGTTTACCTATGATTGCAGGATCGGTACAAGTGCAGAGCTGACCAATAAATTTCTCCCGGAAATTCTGCTTCTGTCCCAAAATCGCACTAAAATTCTTTTTAAAAGCCTTACTTATAGCCGAATCAGAAAAAGGGCAAGTGGGTTCTTCGAACATGCCATTCTCAATGCCTACAGGCGGATTAATGGAAAAATAGCTCTGGAGATGATCTGTAAAGATGCCCTTCTGAATTGGATCGTGACGAAGTTCGTGAGCAAATGGTGTGCTGACAGTAGTGAGAGGTCCGTTCAGAAGAGGCAGGCTGCATTGCAAAATGGTATGCCCCGGGATAAGTTTATTGAAAAAAAGCATTTTGAATTCATCGGGAATGCCGGCATCAAAGCTGTTATGCAGAGTCAAAACGGTACGTGCCTGATTTAACAGATTACTGATAACTGCGTACTTCGAAGTTATGGAGATGGGAGCAGTCTCCCAATCATGAGCATGGAAAATAAGGTTACTTGCGTATCCCAGACGGTTCATGGCATAAGGAACAGATGCAGAAAAGGCCAACGAATCAAAAAGCAGTTTCTCATCTGAAATCTCATTATAGAAATAAGGATTGTCTCCTGCATTGAAGTGATTCTTTATTTCAAGATGAAAGGATGGAATATCACTGGAAGTATCCTCATAACAGTTAAGAACTCCCTCATAATTACACAAATGAAAAACGGCATCACTGAACTTTAGCTTCAATATCCCCTTATCCCGTGCCTTCAGCACAGCAGAGTTTGCCGAATGAAAAGGAGTTACAAAAACTACTTTTTCACCAATTTCCATCAGTTTTTTTGGAAGAATCCTGGCCACAGCCGCCAGACCTCCCAGGGAGGCATAACTGTTCTCAAAAGATAAAAACACTATTATTCGTTCAGAAGGATTGAAAACTCTTTCGGTACGATATAACAGATCAAATTCACGCTGACTGAATACTTCATGTAAATTTTTCTGGATCAGAACCCAACTATCCAGCTTTGTCTGAAATATATGGTCGAAAGCCCCATAACTGTCAATCATCATTCCGCCTTTACAACTGAAGAGATGTCCTTGCCAGAGAAATTCTCCCTGCTTTTTCTGTTCCCCTTTAACATCCATATAAGGCCAAAGACAGCCGGAAGAATCACATTTATTAAAAGTATCATTCCTGACACACCAAAAGCTATAGCCGCTGCCTGGGGTGCTGATGATGATGCTGTTTCCAGTCTTTTCAGAAAAAGAGAAAAAGATAACTCTCTTACTCCTATATTTGCCACAAAAAAAGGCATAAAAAGCATCAAAGCATACGACTGTCCAGCTATTATACAATTTTTAATAAAATTACCACTGCCAAACATCCCCAGAAGAACTGCAGTTTGCAAAATCAAGAAGAGTTGTGACAGGGCAGAAAAAAAGACCAGGTGTATGGAAGGTAACGTATGGAGTCTGGATTCAAACAATTTTGCTATATCAAAAAGAGGCCTGAGTGCTTTTATATCAGGAATCTTTCCGCAGATCATACGAAGAACTGGGCCTGCTAAACAGAAAAGCAGAAATGAGATAACCAGAAGGATTTCAAAATAGAGTGCTGAACTTCTTTTAAAAATGAAAAATTGAATGATCACAGAGATTATTCCGAAAACCACAGTCAGAAATACTCCATAAAAACGCTCTATTATCACTGCCAGTATCGAGACAGTCCTTTGATGAGCAAAGATTCCTATACCTCTGAAAAACTCTCCTATTCTTCCTGGAGTCAGAAAAGCCAGAAAGAAACCAACTAACATCGATTTTGCAGCGATTCGGATGTGGCAAGGCATGGATTGCGACTTAAGAATCTGCTGCCAGCGAATAAGCTGAAAGCAAAAACTTAATCCACTGAATATAAGCGCAACCAGAACCGATAACAGATCGATCTGTCCTATTATCAGTCTGAAATCATTTTGTTTGAGATTTCGATTAACCAGGATCACAAAAAAGGTGGTTAAACCCAGTTTCAAAAGACTTTTAAAGAGAGTACTTTTGAAGAAGGTGAAAAGAGATTTTGGCTTCGCTGGCAATACCGGGGTATTTTCTGATCGAATGCCTTGGCAATCATTGGAAATTTTACTATGCATGATCTGCCCTGAAAAAAAAATTACTCCCGAAGGCGGATTTGTACTGGCAGATCAGAAAATAGTTAACCTGCAGTTTTCTTACAACATATTAACCGGATCAACATCGATAATAACTTTGAGGTTCTTAGACATTCTACTATTACTTTTTCTGACCTCTCTGAGTGCCTCTCCCAATTTGCGTGCCGATTGCGCCTTAATAAGCAGGGAATATCTTGATTCATTTGCAATTCTTTCAAGAACGGCAGGCGTCGGACCAAGAATTGTAAATTCCGGGCCAGCAAAACGGCGTAACATGGAGGAAATACCGCAGATTCTGTTTTTAACCTCCTGCTCAACGTTACCTTCCACAATTATTCTTGCCAGCCTGCTAAAGGGCGGATAAGAAAGTTCCTGCCGATTTTTCAGCTCATAATTAAAAAACTGCTCATAGTCATGGTGCTGGGCGGTCTTGATAGCTATTTCTTCGGGGCAATAAGTTTGAATGACCACTTCTCCCTGATTGTCAGCCCTGCCAGCACGACCGGCAACCTGTGCCAAAAGCTGAAATGTTTTCTCCGATGCTCTGAAGTCTGGAAAATGCAGTCCGGTATCCGCCTGTAAGACTCCAACCAGCGCCACATTAGGGAAATTTAAACCTTTGGAAACCATCTGAGTTCCTATAAGAATGTCTGCTTCCCTGTCTGCGAACTCTTTGAGTATGGAGATGTGTGAACCTTTGCGCCTGGTGGTATCCTGATCCATGCGCAATATCCTGGCATCAGGAAATCTCTGCCTTATTAGTTCTTCTGCTTTTTGTATACCACTTCCTTTATACTTTATCTGTTCTCCCTCACACGATGGACAACGATCAGGCGCATTGCTCTCATAACCGCATAGATGACACTTTACGGTTCGGTCTGCCCTGTGATACCTGAGACTTACCGAACAGTTGGGACACATGCAGCTATGCCCACACTCTTTACATAACAATACAGTGGCAAAACCACGCCGGTTCAACAATAAAATAACCTGACGATTCTGATCAAGGCATTGCTGTATCCGCTCAAACAAATAACGGGAAAGAAGGGTCCAGTTGTTATTTCTGTGCTCCTCTGCCATGTCGACAATCTGCACCCTGGGTAAAGTTGCAGCACCAAACCTTTGGGAAAGCTTGAGCAGGTTATACTTTCCACTGATACTATTATAGTAGCTCTCAAAACTGGGTGTGGCACTTCCCAGGAGAACCACTGCATTCTGAATCGAGCCACGCATCACCGCTACATCTCTGGCATTATATCTGGGTTCCATATCCCCTTGTTTATAACTGCCATCATGCTCTTCATCAACAATAATCAATCCCGGGTTCTGAACAGGTGCTAAAATCGCACTGCGAACCCCTATGACCATCTTCTTATTGCCAGTAACCAGTTCCTGTAAACTGTCGCGCCTTTCGCCATCAGACATGTGGCTATGGATAACAGCAATCACATCTCCCAGCACAGCCCTGAAACGCTGAATCGTCTGTGGTGTCAATGTAATCTCAGGTACCAGAATTATCACCCCACGTCCTTTTTGCAATACCCTGGAAGCCAGCTCAATATAGACATGAGTTTTTCCGCTTCCTGTAATACCATAAAGAAGAAATGGCTTTTTTGGTTTATCCAGTTCCTGACTTATCATTTCAACAGAATAGAGCTGTTCTTCACTCAGTAAAATTTCATGTCTGCCAACATCATCTTTCAATTCATCGGCTTCCCGCAATACCTCTACTTTTTTTTTCTCCAGAAAACCGTTTTTATGCAGATAAGCGACAGCCGATTTTTTAATACCCTCCAGGCGTTCAACCTGAGCACAAGTAAACTCTTTATATTTTGCCAATGTATCAAGAATCTGTTTGTATGCCGGTTTAAGCTTATCAGTCGTTTTGGGCAATACTGAAAATGCCTGAACCGTTTTAGCATTGGCATTCATCAGACCTTTGCTGACCAGGGGTCTGAAAACCCTGCCGATATCGCACTGATAATAGGAGGCCATCCACTCATAGAGCTTGATTAATGAACCACTGTCATCAATAAGCTTTCCATTTTTTACTGCTAATACAGGTTTTAGTTCTGTATAGGGAGATGAGGATTTGATCTCAACTGCAACTCCCCAGATCTGTTTGTTTCTGACATCAACCAGCACTGCGGTTCCGGTTTTGATAAGTCCCTTGAATTCATGAGAGATTCTGTAATCATACAAGCCAGGAATAGCTATGGGAAAAGCAACACTTACGACACTGCCGCAAGTTTCAGAAGAAGAACAAGAATTTAGTTGACCGTTTTCAAAAGTCATGGTAATGTTTTTTTGATCCGGAGAATGTGAGTGAGCCAGGTTTGGTCACAGAATAGCTGATTCAGGTATAAATTAAAGCCCTTTCAAAGATAAATCCAGTACTTTATTCTAAACAGGTACGGAGGAAGAAATTGCTCATTGATCTTCAAAAAGCCCAACCCGGGATGATCATCACAGAGGATGTCATTAATCCCAGAGGTGGAATTTTAATCAGGAAGCAGCAATCCCTCAGTGCCGATATAATAAATGTCCTTCTACGATTAGGTATAAGAGAGATCAATGTTGAAGATACCATCTCGGCTCCATCTCTTGAGCTCATCCTCAGTGAAGACCTGATGTCAGCAACACTTATTATCGCTCCATGTGCCGAGAATTCTTCAGATATCGATTCCGATATGATTGAGAGGGCATTAAATCAGAAAAAAATTGTGTACGCAATAGATACTGAAAGAATCAGGACAATTGCAGCCCAGTGGAATCAGAAGAAACAAAAAACCCAAATCAAAGATATTGTCCTGGGTACTCCGGCAACTCCGGCTATCGCCGGAATCTATGAGATGACTGTTGCTCATTTGACATCCAAAGAGCTCATAAATGAAGCTCGATGCGCTCGCTATTTTTGGGAAATTGCTCAAGACATTCCTTCAGATGTAAAAATGGTGCCATCTGGAACTGTTATCGCTAAAAAGCAGGAAGACATACCCTCCGTTTCAGGAATGAATATATTAGGTGAACCAATATATACCGATGAAATCATCCGATATAGTCTGAACCTAACCGAGAGTGTATATCTATCCAGGGATAACAATTATGTGATAGCCAAGACTCAGGGTATTCCCTTTTTTTGTGATGATACAATCGGTGTTATATTCTTGAAGTGTGATGGTACAGTCGATATTCTTATCCAGGAAGACAAAATGGCAGCAAGCATAGTGGTGCATCCACCCTGCGAAGGCGGTTCCATGCCAAAAGAGCAGGAGATACTAGACATGCTTCGTGCCAGAGGGATTGTCTATGGCATTCTCCATCATCGAATATCAGAGCTGATCCATAATTTTTCCAACAACCAATACCCTGAGGAGCCGGTTGTCATTGCAGAAGGTACTGCTGCCCACAATGGAGAAAATGGATTTGTCAAACTACTGTTCAATACAGAGACTTCCCTTAAACCTCAGCAGAATCCTGACGGAAGCGTAGATTATAAGAATATAAACATCATCACCACTGTAGTTAAGGAACAAAAACTTGCGGAACTCATACCTCCAACTTCCGGTGTCCCAGGAAAAGACATTTCAGGACAAATCATTCCCTGTGTAAACGGAACAGCAGTCAACCTGCCAACCGGTCAGAATACAATTATTGATCCACAGGATCCAAATACACTCTTGTCTGCAACCGACGGCTTTGTACGTTATGTAAATTCCACCATAGAAGTCAGCGAAGGGCTGGTTATTGCCGGTGATGTCGATTTTTCAACCGGCCATATCAAATATGGTAAAAACGTAGTGATCAGCGGTGATATCAAGAGCGGTTTCAATGTCGAATGCGGTGGTGATCTTCAGGTCAATGGCACCATCGAAGACAGCAAGGTTACCATAGGAGGAAATCTTCTCTGTCGAATGGGCTTTGTCGGCCAGGGCAAAGGGCTAATAGATGCAAAGGGTGATATAAATCTGAATTTCACCAAGAATCAGATTATTAAAAGCAGACAAAACATAAACATTGCCAAAGAAGCTATAAACAGCACATTATTTGCCAGAAAAGCAATTACTGTGCACGGGAAGCCCTTGTCTGTCGCAGGTGGTTTATTTACTGCCGGAGAATCGGTTACCCTCTATACAGTGGGTAATCAAAGCGGGATAAGAACGGTTCTGGAAGTCGGGATCGATTTTACTCTGGTCGAGGAACTGGGAAAGAAAGAATTACTTTTCCTGGAGTTATCAGAAAAGCACTCGAAGCTTTTGGAATCCGCAAAAAAATACGATAAAATTCTTGCTATTCGCAAACAACTTCCCCCCAATGAGAGATTCCTTCTGGAAAGAATAAGAAACGCTATTGTCAAATATAAGCAGCAGATGGATTTACTTGAAAAGCAGAAATTAGAGATCTGTTCAAAAATGCATAACACAGCCAGTGCATTCATAAAAATCGAGCATTCGGCTATGCCGGGTACTATGTTCAAATTCGGCGAACGTCATTATCTGGTAAAAGAAGAAATTATCGGCCCCAAAACAGTTCGTCTGATTAATCACGAAATCAAAGTATTATGAGTAACAATAAAGGTTGAATTTCCTGTATTTCTTTTCTGTCAGAATTTATACGTGGGAGATTTTGGCTGGTATTGATGCTAATATCTGCTGGAGCTCAATCTGATTATTAACAATTTTCATAAATTCACCGAATCCAGAGATTCTGAACAACTCCAGAATATCTGAATTATTACAGTTAAGGATAAGGTTGCCTCCAGCAGCTTCCAGAGTGCTATGAATTCTGACCAGTAATCCCAACCCCTGATTACTAATAAAGCTGAGTCTTTGCAGATCCAGTACTACAATATTCTGCTGCTGGTGAATACATGAATCAATCGCATCGCTTAGAGCGCTGAGTTCCTCCTTCTGCCATAGCTGGCCAATCAGAGAAATGTGCACTGCATCGTTTAAAATGAACTGAAAAAATTCCATTTTACTTTCCGCTATAATATTTACGACCAGTAATCCTGTTTCCCCGTTCATTAAATGTAACCTCATCCAGATAACGACGGATCAGAAACAGCCCACGCCCATGATCTTTTATTCTGTTTTCCGGAAGAAGTGGATTGGGAATATCATTATAGTTAAAACCCTCCCCTTCATCCAATACACTTATTGTAGCAGCAAAAAGAGTGATCTTATAAAAAACTATCACTTTTTTTGAAGTATCTCCCCTGTTCCCATGAAGCAGTGCATTGGTAATCATTTCATATATGCACAATTTAAACTGCTTTATGCACTTTTCGCTAAAACCTCTTTTATCCATTTCTTTAAGAATGAGATCACAGGTCTTCTCAATCTCGGTGTGACTATTAAGGATTCTGATCTCGGGCTGATCTTCAGGTGTAAAACCGGAATCTTTCAGTAACGATTCAGAGTTGCCCAGTTCTATACAAAGCAGAGTGAAATCATCACGTAAAGGCATGCCTCTACGGAAACTTGTTTGATCAGAAACAATATTATCAAGTATAGAATCCAGATTATTCTCCGCGCAACTGCTGTAAACTGCTTTCAAGCGTTCATTTCCATAGAGTACCCCTTGAGGGTTGCGCCCCTCGGTCAGCCCATCAGTGTAAAAAAGTATCTTGTCCCCAGGCTCCAGATTTATGGTCTGCTCCCAGTATTCGGCAAGATTCTCCAACGCAGAATGGCCAATAAAAAAGCCCCTGGAGTCCAGGCTTATGATTTTTTGCTCATTTTTTCTATATACCAATGGGGGTACATGGCCGGCTCTTGAGTAAGTCATGATATTTTTGACTGGATCGATAATACCCAGAAAGGCAGTCAGATACTGTTCGGTTTTGATAAAGGAACAGATCTGTTTATTGATTAATCTGAATACTTCTGCAGGAGACTCAGTTTTTTCTATGAAATGGGCAAAAAGCATCTTTGCCATAGCACCAACCAAAGCAGCAGGAATCCCATGACCAGATACATCAAAAATGAGAACAGCAGTTTTCTGAGAAGGAGTGATCATAATGTCATAAAGATCTCCCCCGACTTTACTGGCAGGAATATATACAGCCGCAGAATCGATATTTATCATTTCAGGAAGAGTTTTTGGCATTAATCCTTCCTGGATTTTTTTAGCAGTCTCCATCTCCTCGTCAAATTCAGAGTTTATACTGGAAAGATAATGGGTCAGTTGTTTGATCTGAAGTTCCTGTTGCCACAGGTCTTTTTCAAGAGAGTTGTTTTTTTTCAGCAAGACCCTGTTTTGTAAACGCAGTTGCCTTATCTGAAAGAGCAAACTGGCGATTCTGGTGCGTTGCGAAATTTCACTAAATTCGGTGTCAATGGTTTTTTCTAACATTTCTCATCTGAATGGATCTAATGGTATTATCCGTCCTTTTTTAAGACGGTACCGGTCGTATCTGGCAGCATCCTTGAGAATTTTTCTTTCCTGCATGGTCAGTGACCCCATTCCCTGTTTGGAAATTTTCTCCAGAATCGGGTCAACTTTCTGCTCGAAGAAACGTTCTCTGGCCTGTTCTGCAGCCTTTTTTCTTCGATACTGACGCTGCTTAATACCGGTTACTATATTATGATACCATTCAGAGATCATCGGGTGCAATTTAATATAGATCAAAGCTACAATTATTCCTCCAAGGTGAGTGATATGGGAAATAATCCCCCTGGATGCAAAAGCACCAGAAAGAGAAATAATTGCATATCCAATCACCACCAGACGAATATTGACTGGAAGAATAAAGAAAAGTAATACCTGACGATGAGGGAAATACCACGCGTAAATAGTCAACACTCCAAGCACGGCTCCAGAAGCTCCGATTACCGGAGTAATACTGGCCATAGGATTAAAAAGGCTAAAAAAGCTAAACAGTCCGGAACCTGCTCCACAGATAAGATAAAACAGAGTGAAACGTCTTGCTCCCCAGATCTGTTCAATTTCAACCCCAAACATCCATAACATTAACATGTTAAACAAAATGTGCAGAGGAGAATCCGGATCATGCAGAAACATATAAGAAAAAAATCGCCAGATCTGGCCCTGAGTAAATGCAGGTATGGGAATCAAAGCGAACCAGGCAATTAGAGCCTGTCGGAACCAGGGGATGATCTGAATAACATATACCGCCAAGGTGGCAATCAGCAGATATTTAATGGAACGGCCGACTCCCGGTGTACCGATTGTCATCATTTAGTACCTCTATATTTTGCGGTATTTTTCTTCAATTTTTAACCGGACACAATCCGGAACGAAAGCAGTAATATCTCCTTTTAATTGGGCTATCTGCTTAACCATAGTGGAACTGAGATAAGTGTACTTGGCACTGGGCATTAAAAAAACCGTTTCACAAGAAGCCAACAGGTTTCTATTTGTAAATGCCATCTGGAACTCATATTCAAAATCCGACAAAGCCCGTAAACCTCTGATCAGCACCGATGCATTGTACTCCCTCAAGCAATTGACCAATAAACCGGAATACTTTATCACCTCTATCTGGGGGACCTCTTTAAATGATTCCTTTGCCAGCTCTACCCTTTCATCTGCAGAAAACAATGGCTCTTTAGCCGGATTTTCTGCAACCACTGCTATCACCTTGGGAAAGATTCTTGAAGCCCGCACCGCAATATCGATGTGTCCATTAGTAACCGGATCGAAAGTACCCGGGTATAAAGCTGCTTTCATTTGTTTAAACCTTTTTGAACTCTTTAGAATAGCGGTAAAATTCCACCACCGTATCACCAAAGTCTCTGCTATCAAAGCAGAATTCATTAACTGGTGAATTCTGCAGGAAATTATGCCTTAGCGCTCTCTCATACACCAGAATTCCATCTGGTGCCAACAACTTCATAAGATCAGGTACCAAAAGCGCCAAAGTCTCATCTTCATAAGGAGGATCATAAAAAATTATCTGGTAAGGTCCCTTGCTTTTATTAACAAAGGACTTTACATCTCCAGTGATACATCTGCACCGGTCCATTACCGATAATATGCTGGAATTTTTCATTAACAGCTCTGCTCTGTGGCGGTCTTTTTCTACAAAATCCACCCGCAAAGCTCCTCTGCTGATCATTTCAAATCCAAAGGCACCACTTCCGGCACATACATCTGCAGCGACTGCTCCCGGCAGATCAAACTTGATTATTTCGATGACTGATTGCCTTGTCCGCTCAAGAGTTGGTCTAAACTCAGCATTTCGCCCCGGAATATTTATGAAACGTCCCTTTAATGTACCGGCAATTATCCGTAATCTCATTTATCAGTTATTCTTAACCGTAATTAACAACTGAGCTTCAACTCCGATTGTGGAACCAACCAGGGCATTTATAGCGATCTCCTTAAAGGCGCAAGGTATTTGTTCAGAATTGAGGTCCATCACAAAACGGACAAAATCTTTATAAGTACATTCAGCCTTGAATTTATAAATATATCTGCGATATCCGCCCACAAGCTCCATATCCATCTGTTTTGGTTCAGATTTCAAGTTGATATCATCACGCAAAGCAATTTTTTCCACTTTCTTCAACTGATCTGAAAGAAATTCTCTGGAGACAATGTGATCGATTGCCTGAAAACGGTCTGCAAAATCCAAACCGAAATTTGTTTTGAGGGTAACAATGAAACGATATCCATTTCCATCAGAAGTAATAAAAGAGTAAGGCTTGGGTAAAAGTTCGATCCGTTCCTTGCGAAGCGAATTGAAGGTTTGCCCAATAATCTCCTTTGTATCACCCAAACCAACCGCATACACTGTCTGGAACTTTGAAATTTCAAGTTTTCTCAACCCTATTCCTTCAGGGAAAGTACGGCTGAGCATTTCGAGCACCTTTTTTGTGTGTAAGACTTCATAGGTCACCCGTTCATTAAATGCCATATCGTTATAAGCAATATCCAATAATCCCGGCGAAGCGCTCTTCTCTGTATTTACCTCTTTTACAATATCCTCAATAGCTTTGTGCGGAGAATGGGTTGAACTCTGATAATCCTTAGAAATGGGGCTCTTAGCCACCGGTTTGCTTTTTCCACTCTGGAAATTGACCCAGAATAAAACGCCACCACTCAGTACTATAAGGATCGATGCACTCAACACAATCAACTTTTTAGGAATTGACCTCTGAGTTGATCCATTTTTCCCGGTTTTACTTTTTATGAGGTTTATTTTAAGCATGTAATCTATTCGTTTCCACGCAGTGCTAATCCGACTGCAACAGCCAATTGAGGTGCGTATGTCATTAACTGATCACTATCGATAGCGATCCGGCAGCCAATTTTACGAAAAGGGTACAGCAGTTCTCCATTACCCATTTTTGCAAAAACCGCATCCCGGAACTCCACCTGAGAAAACAATGAGCCTGTAAAATAGAGACTTACCCTGGGCTGACAATCGATTTTTTTATTCATTGCAAGAAAACGATTTATTTCTGACTGTAACTGCATAGAATAAGTTTCCGCATTCAGACTCTCATAAGTATAGCAGAAACAATCCATATCGATATAGTCCCCATTGCGGGTAAGAATAATTTTAGTCTTTTCACTTTCACCATGCACGATTACTGCCGGTGTATAAATACGTTCTCTGTAATTTGCCTCAAATGTGTTTATAATAGCAAAAGCATCCAGATCAATGACCTGCGGATTGAGCTTCATTCCTTTTAAAAGAATCAGGAATCGCTCAACCAGAGTATTACGGAATGCCACAGTCAGGTAATTTTTCAGATTGCCATCTTCAGAAGTGCACTCCTGAAAATCAAACGAATATTCATCGATGGGTCCGATAATTTGCTGAGCCAATTCCCATTTTAAGAGCTCACCCACCTCTGTCTCTTCACTTTCAAGCTGTATATGCTTAATTATTGCATGTTCTGAAGGCAGAGAACAAGCGACTTCGGGGCTGTAGAACTTAAACTTGTTTTTAAGTTTCTTGAGTTCCTGCTCTGCACATTCCCAACTGTCTCCCCCCTTATCAACGGAAAAAGGCTGTATCGCCACAGAAAGAACCGCATTTTCCTGTGGCGAATACTGAGCGATACTCATATAATCACTCTGTATATCCAAGCCACTCAAATATTTTTTGGTTGTTCTCATAATAACCGATCTAGCACATAATTTGTGCCATAATCATTGATTCCGATGAGCAGCAATACCTCTAATTCAGTATTTTCACCTTTTGCTGCACGAATCAGGATTAAATATCATTTTTAGAACTGAAACGGGCAAACGATTCATTGAATTACAGTTTAAAATATAGAATCTGCTGGAGCCAGTTAGCCAGTTAACCATTAAAGAAAATCTCCCATTAAAATGAGATATTGTCTTTTATTTTGCTAAGTTTTGCAGGTCCCAACCCCTTAACCCGCTCCAGATCCTCTATTTTTTGAAACAACCCATTTTCCAAACGGTTATCTATTATGTCCTGAGCGATAGCTTTGCCAATTCCTGGAAGCCGTATCAACTCCTCCAGTGTGGCAGTATTGATATTTATGCAGGTTTCATCGATGTCTTCTTTATGGGAGTTAATTTGCACACTTTCTGTGACTTTCTCCTCACATTCCTCCACATCGTTACTACATTTGCCCACTATGAGAAAAGAATTTCCATTTTTTTTTACCAGCCACATGACCCAAAAAATCACGGCCATAAACCACAAAAAAATTAAACCTGACCTGGATTTCATCTACCGTCTATCCTTTTGAACGCATAATATCCAGAAATGCATCTACAATCTGAGGATCAAACTGTCTGCCCCGCTCCTTAATTAAAATATTGAATGCGACGTCCTGAGGAAGAGATTTTCGGTAAGGTCTGTCAGAGGTCATAGCCTCATATGCATCAGAAACACTGAGAATCCTGGCACCAAAAGGAATCTCATCTTCCCTTATCCCCATTGGGTAGCCTCCCCCATTAAAAAATTCGTGATGATGAAGCACCATAGGTACTAACGCCTTGAGCGAAGGAACATCAGCAATAATTCGTGCCCCAAGCTCCGGATGTTTTTTTATCTGATCAAATTCTTCAGGAGTAAGCTTCGCCGCCTTGTTAAGTATCGCTTCACTTATTCCAATCTTACCGATATCATGCAACAAACCGGCATATTTTACCAGTTCTATCTCGTTATCAGGAAGCCCTAAATGCTTTGCCAATACTACGGTATACTTCATCACATTTTCAGAATGCCCGTGAGTATACTCATCCTTGGCTTCGACTGCCAAAGCAAAGGCACGAATCGTTTTAAGATAATTGTCCCTGATATTATGATACAAACGAACATTTTCGATGGAAATACTGGCCTGAGAAGCAAGCACATTTACAATTTCCAAATCTACATTTAAAAAAGCCTCTCTTCCGGATAATCTGGCGAGATTTAAAACTCCGATGGTCCTGGAAGGTGTTTTTAAAGGGAAAAAGATACATGATTGGAACTCTGATGGTATTGGTAAAAGTCCATTTGGCAGAACCTGTTCATAAGGCTCTAACACCAGAGGTTCTCCATGAGTAGCAACCCATTTGGATGCGGTGATAAATGCAGAACTGATCCAGTAATCGCGACTAAAAACTCCAACATTCTCAGCAAGAGAAAGTTTCCCCGAATTTTCCAGAAAAAGTAACGCTCCACCATCAGCCTTGGACATCCGGATAGAATAATCCAGAAATTTTGAATTAAGATCGAAAACATCCAGCGTGGATGCCAGAATCTTGGTTACCTCATGCAAAGAAACCAGTTTGGAAAATAACAAGTTCTCCTCTTCCAGTTGCTTTCTTTCCAGAGCCCGCTTTACCTTCTCACTGATCTCCTCCAGATGAAATGGTTTTGTCAGATAATCGCTTGCTCCGAACTTTAATGCATCAATAGCACTGTCAAGAGTAGGAAAGCCAGTTGTGATAAGGACCGGTAAAGTGTTGTTTTTCTCTTTAATCTGTTTTAAAAGCTCAACTCCCGAGATTCCAGGCATTTTTATGTCGGTTACCACCAGATCAATCCCAACATTGCCCATCAATTCAAGAGCATTCTCAGCAGATTGAGCAGTGGTTACAGCATAGCCCTTTTTCTGAAGATATCGCCCAAGGATTTCACAAATGGATGTTTCATCATCGACAATCAGAACATGTTTATTCTGGCTTACCATAATCAAATGCTGCTGCCCGTAGTTTAAAATTTTCCAAATCCTCTGGTGTGTCAATACCGATCGATTCGAAATCATGTACCAGACAGCGAATTTTCATCCCGTACTCGAGTGCACGCAGTTGCTCCAGACTCTCCCGCTTCTCAAGCTCCCCCATAGGGAGGGCACAAAATCGAGCCAGCCCACCCACGGTAAAGCCATAGATCCCTTTATGCTTGAGAAATTCCGCGTTCCCTTTCACATCATAAGGTAATGGTGAGCGGGAAAAATAAAGTGCCTCTGCAAATCGGTTCATGACAACCTTTACTACATGAGGATTGTCTCTTTCCTCAATTGTAGCATGAGAGGCAATCGTAAGCAAGCTATTGTCATCAATTTTTTTAAGTTCAGAGACAAAATCCTTCAAAACATCCGCTGGAATCAAAGGTTCATCTCCCTGAAGGTTAACCACCCAGGATCCCCCCACTTTTTTAATAACCTCATACACCCTGTCAGTTCCCCTGGAATGTTCTGAAGAGGTCAAAACCACCTCACCACCATAAGATTTAACCGCTTCCACAATCCTTGTGTCGTCGGTAGCAACAATCACACTATCAAAAACCTCAGCTCGACAGGCGCACTCATAAACCCACATCACAAGCGGCAACCCATTGATCTTACAGAGCGGTTTTCCAGGAAGACGGGTCGAGCCATACCTTGCAGGAATAACACAAATTACCTTTTCATCCATGAGTTTTACCTGACCTTCAACCACCGATAACCTTCGGTATGGCAAAATGACACTTTTTCACACTTGGCCCATTCTGTAAAATCTGTTCCTGAGTCAGAGACTCCGAATTTGCATCATCCCTGAGCGGATCATGAGCCGGTGCCATAAAGCTGGTAGGTTCTACCTTTGAGGTATCCAATTCGTTTAACTGCTGGATGTATTCAAGAATCGAATCCAATTGAACAGTAAGACTTTCCGTTTCTTCATCAGAAAGCTTCAACCGCGCCAAAGAGGCAATTTTCTGCACTAATTCGCTACTTAACATAACTCCCCTTAACATTTCAGTTTTCAAAATTGGCAAATTTAGCCATTAACTTTCTTCTCACACCATCATTAAACAGAACAGTCAGCTTCATATCATCACCAAAACCGCTGATACTCAAAATGCGGCCACGACCATAGGACTTATGTCGTACATACTGTCCCATTCTAAATTCAACCGTTTCCTGCGAAAAATCCTCATATCCCGGCATTTCAGAAGGTGATTGAACCTGTTGAGAAACTTTAGACCGCATTGCAGCCTTTTTCTCAACACTGGGATTGATCTGCCCAAAAGAGATGCTTTCATCTTTATAATCAAAGTAACTCTTCGGAAGGCTCTGGAGAAAACGGGAAGGAACACCTGGGAGAAGAACCCCAAATCGCCAGCGCTGATCCACATGAGAACACTCCAGCTTCTCCATAGCTCTGGTGATTCCCACATACAAAAGCCTTCTCTCCTCCTCAATCTTACTTTCATCATCGAAATTCTGTTTTGAAGGAATTATCCCATCTTCCAGACCAACCAAATAAACATGCTTGAACTCGAGTCCTTTCGCACAATGCAGTGTCATCAGATTCACCGCATTCTCTTTTTTCTCCCAGCTATCGATATCAGAAACAAGGGAAACTTCCTCCAAAAAATCAGACAGTTTCTTATCGGGATTATCTCGGGACCAGATAGCAATGGCATTTAAAAGCTCGTTTACGTTTTCCAGTCTTCCCAGAGACTCCTCAGTTTTTTCTTTGTTTAAAATGTCCAAATACCCTGTCAACTGAAGCATCTCATTGAGAATTTTCTCAACGGGTGTTCCATTATTACAAAGATCAATCAGCAATTCAAATATGCTTTTTAATTCTGAAAACCCCTTCTGGTATCTGCTTCCCAAAGCTGCCACATCCACATTAAGCAAACCTTGCAGCATGGAAAGTGAGCTTTTTTTTGCATAATCAGCCAACTGCTCACGAGCTTTCTCTCCCAGCCCCCTTGCAGGTACATTGTAAATGCGGTCAAAACTCAGATCATCGCGGGGATTTACTAACAGCCGTAAATAAGCCAGACAATCCTTTATCTCAGCCCGTTCATAAAAACTGATCCCTCCAACCAGAATGTAAGGAATGCGCGACCTTCGAAACGCCTCTTCAAAGACCCGGGACTGTGCATTGGTTCTGAACAATACTGCAACATCCCCTCCACGAATCTTTCCTTTCACAGAATTCGTGATTTTTTCGGCAATTGCCAAAGCTTCCTGCCGGTCATCTCTGTAACGACAGACCTGTACCGCTTCCCCTTCATTGCGCTCTGTCCAGAGCTGCTTTTGTGTTCTCTTCTCATTATCCGCAATAACCGCATTGGCAAAGTTCAGTATAGTTCTGCAGGAACGGTAATTTTGCTCCAGCTTGAAGACTCTGGTATTGGGAAACACATTCTCAAAATACAGTATGTTGTCAATCTGGGCACCTCGCCATCCATATATGCTCTGGTCATCATCGCCCACAGCGAAAATGTTTCCATGTAATGCGCAAAGCTCTTTGATAATCAGAAACTGTGCAGTATTGGTATCCTGGTATTCATCAACCAGGACATATTTGAAAAGCCTCTGATAACGCTGCAGCAGTTCTGAATTATGCCTGAAAAGAAAAACCGTATTACTCAGCAGATCATCGAAATCCATGGCTTGTTGCTCACGAAGCAGTTTCTGGTATTGTTTGTAGATGCGTGAGATTTCCTGTTCATAAAAGCCTTTGGCCATTTTCTCGACTTCTTCTACAGTCATGCAGCGGTTCTTATATCTGGAAATCAGACCTGCAGCCTGTCTGGCAGTGATACTGCGATCATCTATATCTAAACTTTTAAGAACCTTTTTTATCAATGACAACTGATCATCACTGTCATAAATAGTAAATGCAGAGTCATAACTAATCGCTCTTCCTTCCATTCGCAGAATGCGGGCACACAGGGAATGGAAAGTCCCTATCCATAGTCCATTTACAGGAATACCAATCAGTGACTCTACTCTGCTGCGCATCTCCCGCGCTGCTTTATTGGTAAATGTCGCCGCAAAAATGTGCCCCGGGGCAATGCCGCTGTCAATCAGATAGGCGATCTTTGCAGTCAAGACTCTGGTTTTACCGGTCCCTGCCCCGGCAAAGACCAGTTCTGGTCCCCCTGTATAAAGCACAGCATCACGCTGCACAGAGTTTAAGACCATTTTATCCAGTATCGAAAATCGGTTTTTAAATTGTATCATTCTGTGTCGCTCCAAGTACCTGATCGATAGTAGTTAATCCATCAAGTACCTTTCTTAAACCATCACGCCGCAAAGTGTCAAAATCACCTCGCTTTAGACAGTATTGTTTAATCTGTTCGGCCGGAACCCTCTGAGAAACCAGTTTTGAAACATTGGAATCTGGTATCAGAAGCTCAAAAACCCCAATACGCCCCTTGTAGCCGCTTCCATTACAAAATTTGCATCCCTTAGCTTTGTAAAACTGCACCCCGCTTCGCAAACCGATTCTTTTCAGAAGCTCTTCATCGGGCTGATATGCTTCCTTGCATTTCTGACACAACTTTCTTACCAGCCTCTGTGCCAGAATTGCAATAATCGTGGAAGTGGCCAGAAATGGCTCAATTCCCATATCAAGTAAACGGGTATAAGCACTTGCAGAATCATTAGTGTGAAGTGTGGAAAACACCAGATGCCCGGTCAATGCTGCCTGAATAGCCATCTGACAGGTTTCCAGATCCCTCATTTCACCAATCATTATGATGTCAGGATCCTGACGTAATATAGATCGCATTCCTTCTGCAAAGGTAAAGCCAGCCCTGGTATTGATCTGCCCCTGACAGATCCCATCAAGATGAATCTCAACCGGATCCTCCATAGTGACTATATTTTTGGAGGTATCATAGATTTTCTGCAGACAGGAATAAAGGGTGGAACTTTTTCCACTTCCGGTTGGCCCTGTCACCAGTATAATCCCGTCAGGAGCTTCTATGACCCGTTCAAATTCTTTTATCATCTTAGGAAGAAAGCCCAGTTTATCCAGAGTAAGATTGTTTGCGTAGGGATCAAGAATTCTCATCACAATTTTCTCATTCACCCCGCGCTTTCTGGTCATCATAGGATAGGTAGAAACCCTCAAATCGATCTCTCTGTTTTCAAAACGAATCTGAAACCTGCCATCCTGAGGTTTTCTCTTCTCGGCAATATCCATTCCGGACATGATTTTTAATCGTGAAGTGATCTGGGCACGCAACTGCAAAGGTATGGGGTTTTTCTCAACCAGTTCCCCATCAATACGAAAGCGCAGCCTTACATATTTTTCCAGGGGTTCTATATGAATATCCGAAGCCCGTTCCAAAATCGCCTGATTTATGAGGAGATTGGCAAGTTTAACTACTTGCGCCCCCTCCTCATCAGAGGCCGAGTCAAACTCATCCTCCACCTTTACTACATCAAGCTCTTCTGAGGTGGAAGCCTGTCCCAGAAGCCTTGTCATGTCTTCCAGACCTGAAGAATAATTTTTCTCTATGGCCTCAACAATGCTCTTTTCTGTAGCTATTACCGGCTCAATCTCTTTTCCGGTCTTAAATTTCAAATGATCGATTGTCCGCAGATTGGTAGGATCTGCCATTGCCACCGTCAATACATCATCGGACTCAAAAAGCGGAATTACCTTATATTTACGGGCCATCTCCTCAGGAATCTGACCGATAAGTGCACGGGAAAAAGTAAAATTTTCCAAAACCACATGCTGCACATCCAACTGGGCACTCAAGACATCAACCAGTTTACTTTCAGTTATAAAACCAAGATTGGTAAGACATTTTCCCAGTTGAAGACCGTTTTTTTTCTGCTCCTCAAGCCCCAACTGAAGCTGCTGCTCAGTTATGAGGCCCTGCTCCAGAAGCACCTCTCCTATTCTTTTCTTTTGGTCAAGATGAATCTGGGCCCCCAGAACACCGGAAAGTTCATCTTCACTGATAAAACCCAGTTTCACCAGTACACTACCCAGCGTGGCACCAGTTCTTTTATGCTCTTTTAAAGCCATGAGCAACTGTTCATGGTTGATAAGACCCTGAGAAAGCAGTATCTCACCTAATTTTCTACGCCGTTTCTCCACCATTGTTCATGTCGCTTGAGAAATGTTGGTACTTTTTCTTTTATCAATATTTCTGAAATGATCCCAGCCACAGCCAGCCACCTCCGAAACCACTCTATCCTTTTCCAGAAACAGCCCCTGACGATCGCCAGTAAACTGACCGATACAAAAAAGACCACCACTGTACTGTGATGCTACAGTCAGAGGATCAAAATGATCGGAAGCTGCAAATAACAATTCATAATCTTCTCCCCCATTAAGAAACCAATCCTGCACTGCTATGCCCACTTCCGCGCTCAATTGTATCATTTCTTTCGGAATCCGTAAAGCATCATATTTCAGAATGATACCCAGCTTATTTTCGTAGGAAAGCGTTCTGCAATCTTTGGAAAGCCCATCAGAGAGGTCCATTAAGGCATGCACCTCCGGATCTGCCGCCAGTCTCAGACCAGCTTCTACCCGTGGCACCGGTCTGATGTGATTCATTACCAGTTCACTAAAGCGGGAAGGGACATTTTCCCTGCCCCATCGTTTTAAAACCTCAAAACCAGCAGCACTTCTGCCAGGAAATCCACTGACCCATAAATTATCTCCAGCTCTGGCACCTTTTCTCTGCAATATCCTCTGCCCCTCAGAAACCTTCCCCAACAAAGTTATCCCAAAGACCCATTGCCCTCCTGCCGACAAGTCCCCCCCTACTATCGGAAACTGCCATCTGGAGCATGCCTCTGAAAAACCTCTGTAAACAGAGAGAACTTTCTCTCTGAGTTCCTCACCTTTTTCAGGGAAAACCAGTTGAACCAAAGCGCTATCGGGTAAAGCCCCCATTGCGGCACAATCACTTATATTCGAAACCATCGCCCGGTATGCGGCTTCCTGCAAACTCATGGTATCGAGCGAAAAATGCACATTCTCCACAGAAACATCTGTGGTAAGGATCAGTTTTTCTGCATTCTGAGAACACCGCACAGCGGCATCATCACCTATACCGATCTGGTAGGCTTCATTGCGAAAACATCCAGAAATATGCTGCAAATCTTTTATTATTTCGAATTCTGCGGAAGGAAATGCCCGCTGAGCCACATATACCTCTTTTATAGTACGACTAACTATAGCACGAATTTGATAAGTTTTTCAGCAAATATAGGTTTTGAAAAACAGCGCTAATTACTATTTTTGCCCTTTATCTCTGTTTTTACCTTTAAACCCTGGAGAAAATCATGAAATTGCCAATTACCATGGACTCATCCCGAAATAAAATCGCAGCCGTAGGTTCCGCTCTGGTAGACCTCTGTCTTCTGGAAGATGATGACTTCCTCGCCCAGACCGGCACCAGAAAAGGTGGAATGACCCTGGTAGACAACCAATTTATCCAGCAGATACTTAAAAAATCAAAACAACAACCGGTTATTGTTCCCGGGGGATCTGCCTGCAATACTATTCTGGGTGCAGGAAAGCTTGGCGCTCCCAGCCGCTTCATTGGTAAAAGAGGTAACGATGAGCTGGGAAAACTCTTTGAAGATGGTCTTCGTAACCATAATGTGGAACCGGTTCTGATGCAATCTCAAACTCCCACAGGCCACGTACTCTCAGTTATTACCCCCGATGCTCAACGATCGATGTTTAGCTACCTGGGTGCTGCTGCCGAAACGACTCCCGAGGAGATCACTCCAGATCTTTTTTCCGATTGCGCAATTGTCCATCTGGAAGGCTATCTTCTGTTCAATGAGAAACTGATGATGGCAGCACTGGAAGCAGCCAAAACTGCAGGCGCATATATCTCTCTTGACCTGGCCAGCTTTACTGTAGTAGAAACCGCCCATCAGCTTCTGGAAAAAATCACCGAGGAATATGTAGACATACTTATTGCCAATGAAGATGAGGCACGGGCATTCACCGGCCATAGCGACGAAGAAAAAGCACTCCTGTCACTTTCCAAAAAATCCCCCATTGCGGTACTGAAAGTAGGTAAGCGGGGAAGCCATATAGCCAGTAACGGTGAAACCTTTACCATTAAGGCTATGGGTGACGGCACTGCAATTGACACTACCGGTGCCGGAGATCTGTGGGCTGCGGGTTTTCTTTTTGGCCTGCTTAAAGGTTTCCCCCTGAAAAAATGTGGTGAATTGGGCTCCGCTTGCGGCTATGAAGTATGTCAGGTTATCGGAGCAAGTATTCCCGATTCTGGTTACCAGCGAATCAGATCACTTTTCTAATAATTTTTCTTGCCTTTATCGTGGGAAAAGTGTATTTAACTTTCATTATGGTATTCGGACCCGGGAGAGCATTTTTTCCACTCCTTTCCGTTACAACATCTGCAACCGTTCTCATGGAGGTTCTTTGTGGCCACTAAGTTGTATGTAGGCAATCTCCCATTTAATGCAACTGAAGAGCAAATCAGTGAATTTTTTTCACAAGTAGGGGAGGTCAGTTCAGTAAAAATCATTACAGACCGCGAAACCGGAAGATCCAGAGGTTTCTGTTTTGTAGAGATGGAAAATGGAGATACCGCTATTTCTGAACTCAGCGGGAAAGAACTTGGTGGAAGGAAAATAACCGTGAGTGAAGCACGGGAAAAAGAGCATCGCCCCGGTGGTCACCGCGGAAATAACGGTTTCAGAAAAAGATTTGGCGGTTCACGATCCTGAAATAACAAAGGCGCAAAAAAATGCGCCTTTTTTTGTCAATAAGATTCCGGTATCTCCATTATCTGCACAGATGTAGCCTGTGGTCCCTTTTCCCCCATCTCCTCAGAAAATCGCACTCCCATTCCTACCCGTAACTGATCAAATGAGAAATGAAGCAGACTGTTTTTGTGAAAAAAGATCTCCCGCCCATCGACAGTACGAATAAATCCGGCATCCTCATTATAGAAAATCTTCTCTATTACCCCCTGCACCTGCTGATAAGGATGCACTTTCACATCACCATTTAATTTGTCCACCAGCTCTTTTATTTGCCTGGCGGCAGCTTCAAATGCCCAACGAATCTCCGCAGCCACATCCAGATGAAGATCCCCTTTTGATGGATCACGACTGACCACCAGCTCATGACCAGGAGGAATCTTTATGTCTAATCTTACCCGGTAAGGCTGCCCGCTGCTTTGATGCTTTTGCACTTTTTCTACAATCACCCTGCAACTGTTAATATGACCAAATATTCTGTCCAGCTTTGCAGCCTTACGGCGAATCAGCTCCTCAAGTTCTTCAGTCTTCTCAACATCTCGAAAAGTTATTTCTAAGGGAACCTGCATATCCACTCATCCCGGATCATTGTTAGAGCAATTTTTTATTATAGTTAACAGTTTTGCAAACAACATACCACAGATTCTCAGGGACCACAAAGCTGACAAGATATTCGCAAAGCCTGGTAAGGAGTCAATCCCTGCTTAATTCCGCTGCGATATGCATACCCCCTGCATCCAACACAGTGCGGAAGACAATCGCATGTCGAACACTTCCCCTCCAGATAACGATCAATACTGCGGGCATAGACAAACGGTTCTGCATTGTATGCCTGGGTAATGCTTCCCACAAAAGCATTATACGGATACCTGCCATCTTTCCAGAAAAACGGATGTTCATCAAAATTGGTGTACATACACGGACGAATATCTCCGTTCACAGTCACATACATGCTGTAAAAGTGCTGAAGGCATTCTCCAGCAATAAAAGGTGTATGTGAAGTCCAGTGATAACCATAATGTTCCCTATCAATTATATGCAACCGCTGCTGCAACCCTTTTATCTCAGAAAAACTAAGCAACAAATCATCAACCCCGTTACAACGGTCCGGATAAATCAATTGAATATGCGGGAAAATTGCATTTCTGCGGCAAAAATGCCATAGTTCCTCTATTTCATTTATGTTTCTGCTGTTTGCCACAAAACAAACCCCAAGGCGTAAAAGATTGGGGTCCTCCGGACGGGAAAAACCAGCCTGAATAAGATTGTGAAGCCCTGCCTGTATACCAACATACGCCCCCGGCACCCCTGCCAGACTATCCTGGGTGGCCGGATGCAATGAATCGACCTTGGCCATAAAAGAAACTTCATGATCAAATAAAAAAGCTGCCAATTCAGAAGTCACTAACATCGCATTGGAAAAAACTACCGGCCGCAATCCACTATCGAAAATTAAGGAAATTATATCTGTAAACCTTGAATGAAGTAAAGGTTCTCCACCACCACTGATTATCACCGATTCTACGTTCAAATCTGCTGCTTCGGTTATCACTTTTCTCACATTGTCAAAACCGACTTCCCGAGGCTCCCTCTTGGAACACTCTGAAAAGCAATATCTGCATTGAAGATTACAAGTGGTATTTAATTCAATTCTTATTGAAAGCAAACGTTTCTGATCCCGTGCCAGAACTGCCTGTTGCGGATCAAAACTGAAACCGATCAAACCAGAAGCCTTTCCCGCCATCATCTCCTTTGAAATATCCATAAGTCCGCCTTACCAGACAAATACGGAAATCCTGCGGCTTTTCTCAAAAGCAAGATACCTGCCATTCTGCAGTATTTTTTCCATCAAAATAAGGCGGCTCAACGCCCTAAACTGTATGACTGTTGCCGGTTCGTCAATACAAAATTTAAGCGTAGGCCACCCTCTTAATCAGATCACTAGCCACGAAACATACCCATCAGCCTGCCACCTAATGCAGTACCAGTGATTAGTCTGGAAGCACTGACTATTAATAGGCCAACTAATACGAATGTAAACCTTGGCTGGTCGACCAGAGCCAGTATCCCCAGCACTGCTGAACCTACACCAGCTACTACCTGCAACCCTGCAGCAGCATTCAACGCTTCCTTGGCCATCATTTTGGCACTGTTGGTGGGAAGATTTATATTAGAGAGATAATTGAGTCTGGATGTGGTTCCACTACTCATTATCAAAGCACCACCATAAACGATCAGTGCAATAGCCATAAGCGTTACAGGCTGTATACCAAGTAAAGCCAACACTCCCAAGGTGATTCCACTGAGACCAGCTAGAAATTCCGCCGTTATCCCTCCTCCCACCTCAGCAATGTCAAAATGACCGGCTTTGTCCGATTCCATCATTTCCGCCATGCGTGAAGAGATCGAAATCCCCTCTATCAAAAATGCAGCACCTATTGCAATTGTAGCTATCGTAGCCATCCATAACGGCAATATGTCGGCTAAACCTAAAATGGCAAGTGCCACAGCACCAGCACCAACCAGAGCCTCTACAAAAGATCCACTTCCAATCACTCTGGCAGTCGTACGAGTCTCTGGCCTGGCTGCTTCATATCCTCGTTGTGCAGCTATATCCATAAGATTCTCCTTTGCCCCAACTTTCTATTACTATTAACACCTGCAGGTTATCCGTTGTGTGCCTGCACATGCCAGAGGTTTCCATAGACTTCTCTACCATGTGTCAGACAATAAGATATCTTTTTCTTTAAAAATTACGGATAAAACTCAGCAAGTGATACCATATTTATATAAAAGAAAAGCCCCCTTAAAAAAACCTACTCTTCCAGGGCTTGAAGTTTTGCCAATCTCCTCAAATGCCGTTCACAACTGCTGAACCTGGCCTTCAGAAACACCTCCACCAACTCTATTGCCAATTCATAACCAATTACCCTTGCCCCAAGACAGATCATGTTCATATTGTCATCCTCAACTCCCTGATGAGCAGAAAACACATCAGAAACTAACCCCGCTCTTATTCCCCTGATTTTATTGGCACAAACACTTGCACCAATTCCACTTCCACAAATCGCTATTCCCCGCTCTACCTCCCCTTTGGCAAGCGCAGCAGATGCTTTTATAACAAAATCCGGATAATCATCATCGGCTTCAAAATGGTAAGCCCCAAAATCCCTTACCTCATGTCCCCATTCCCGCAAAGCAGTAATAAGAGGAGTCTTCAGATGAAAACCACCATGATCCACTGCTATTCCTATCATCATTTTTTCATCCCGTTTTTTCCTTCCAGCCTCTACCCTTTACTGATATGCCCCAAAAGAATTTTTCCCCAAGAAACATGCCAGAAAAATTTCCTTTTCTCTAATCGATTCAATAGCTTATCCTGCTCCATCAGCAGAAAGTATTTTTCTGCCCATGAAGCTAAACCTAGATTCCCAGGCTACAAAATTTCTTCTCAGTTATCTTCGAAAGCATACCACCTCTATCACCTTGGGTATGCTGGTATTAATCGCTGTGGACACTATTCAGCTAATTATCCCCAAAATTATCCAGCAAACACTGGACACCCTGAGTAACACCTCTTTCTCTACCTCCATAATCCTGAAAAAATCTTTAATCATAATCGCTCTGGCAGCCAGTACCATAGTTTTGCGATTCCTCTGGCGCCTCTTCATCATACGCCCCTCACGCAAGATCGAAACCCAACTTCGTGAGGATATGTTCGAGCATCTGGAACAATTATCCCCCTCCTATTTCAATAAATCAAAAACAGGCGATCTGATGGCCCTCTTCATCAATGACCTTAACTCCATCCGCATGGCCTGCGGAATGGCACTGATCGGCCTGGTAGATGCTCTCTTTTTAAGCACCATGTCCCTTTTGTTCATGTTTACTATCAGCGTAAAACTGACCCTGTTAACAATCATTCCCCTGCCGGCAATAATTTTTCTGATGATCAGAACCGGCAAAATGATTCAAAACCGCCATATCCGGGTCCAACAATCCTTCGATGCCATCTCATCTCACGCCCAAGAATCCATCTCCGGGATTCGTCTGGTAAAAAGTTTCCACCAGGAACGCCACGAAATCAACCGGTTTCGACAACTCTGTGATACCTACGTCTCATCCAATATCTCACTGGTAAAAATCTGGGGTCTTCTTTTCCCCTCAATCACTCTTCTGGGATCACTGGCGTTAGGATTTCTTATCTATTTTGGCGGTAAACAGGTGATCCTGCAGCAGATCTCCATCGGGCAGTTCGTCTCTTTTACATTCTATATAAACCTTCTGATCTGGCCCATGATCGCTACCGGCTGGGTCTTTAACATGTTTCAACGAGGTCTGGCATCCACCAGAAGAGTACTTGAACTGATGAACACAAAACCACAAATAGCGATCAAAAACTCCGGGGAAAACTTCTCCCCTCTAAAAGGAAACATTCAATTCAATTCGCTTTCTTTCCGCTACAATGAACAGTCGCCGCCAGTTCTCTCTGATATCAACCTGGTGATTCCTGCAGGAAGTTCCCTGGGTATAATCGGTAAAGCGGGCTCCGGAAAAACCACTCTGGTCTCTCTTCTTTTTCATCTTTACCCCGTAGGCCATAACCAGATCACTATCGATGGTCACGATATAAACGACATCCCCCTTTCACTCTTGCGCTCCTCAATAGCATTTGTCCCCCAGGACTCCTCGCTCTTCTCCGACAGTATACGCGAAAACATTTCCTTCGGTTTAAATGACAATATCGCACAGGAAGCTATCGAAAACGCAGCCAGAAAAGCATCTATCCATAAAGATATCCTTAACTTCTCCCAGGCCTACTCCACCAGAATCGGCGAACGGGGTATCACCCTGTCCGGAGGTCAGAAACAGAGACTGGCCATCGCCAGAGCACTTCTTCTGGACTCCCCCATTCTTATTCTGGATGATGCACTCTCAGCCGTTGACTCTGCCACAGAGCGGGAAATCCGTACTGCTTTAACTCATGAGATCCGTAAAAAAACATCACTGATTATTGCTCACAGAATCTCTACAGTAAAAGATTGCGACAAGATAATAGTGCTTGCCGATGGAAAAATAAGCGAACAGGGATCCCATGAACAGCTTCTCTCTGCAGGCGGTTTCTACGCCCGACTCTATGAACTGCAAAAAACAGGTGAACCGGTATCATGAGTAACTATTATCCGGAAGAGAACTCTCCAGATTCCTTTTTCAATAAAGATGTAGTCAAGCTGCTTTTTAAATACATTCTGAGATATCGCGGCCATCTTTATCTGGCCTTTCTTTTTGTCTCTATAATCTCTACCGCTACCCTTACAGTACCCTTTCTTTCCAGAATTACAATCGACCGATTCATCGTCAAATCCGGTTACCTGGTCAGACATGACAAAACAAATGTGGAACAAAGCAGGGATTTTGAAAAACTTTTATCAAAAAGCATGGTCCTCAAAGATGACACCCTCTTTGCCTTTAAAAACGACCTCTCAGGACTTTCCGCAGATGAAATCAGAAAACTTACAAGTGAAGGTACCCTTTCCGAAAGCACATTCACCCTGATCGAATCACCCGCGTTTGACAATAAACTGGAAATAAAAATCAGCGAAGCTCTGTCAAAAGGCATATTACGTGCCTTCCCCAATAACCGATACTTACTTAAGGATAACAGCAGCTCT
Source organism: Fibrobacter sp. (assembly GCA_012519985.1). Taxonomy (GTDB): domain Bacteria; phylum Fibrobacterota; class Chitinivibrionia; order Chitinivibrionales; family Chitinispirillaceae; genus JAAYPC01. The sequence goes on along the minus strand of JAAYPC010000171.1, from coordinate 33,312 downwards.
TTTTTCACCGTCTCAGAAACCGCACTCCTTCGAATCCATGATATCCGTCAGACCGGTTTTATGGTACTTTTCATTCTGGGACTCTTCATTTTGCAGTTCGCAGCCTCATATTTCCAGATAATTACTCTTATGAAACTTTCACAGTACGCGATGAGAGACCTGCGAACAGACCTTTTCGTTCATATAACCTCTCTGGAGTTATCCTTTTTTGACAAAAATCCCATAGGAAAACTGGTCAACCGAATTACCAACGATATCGAATCCCTTAATGAACTGTTCTCTACCGTGCTTGTTACCCTGGTTCAGGATGTTCTCATTCTCACTGGTATAACCATTATCATGTTCTTCACAGATCACCATCTGGCACTGGTGGTCAGTATCTCTTTTCCGGCTCTCTTTACAGTAATGCTTCTTTTCAGAATCAAGGCACGTCAGGCCTACCGGGTCATCAGAACCAGAATAGCAGATCTGAATTCGTTTCTCAATGAAAACATCTCCAACATCCGGATAATCCAGGTATTCGTACAGGAGCTTCGTCAATTCAACAAATTCAAATTAATCAACAGCCTGGTCTATCAGGCAAACCTCCGTCAGGTGATCATCTATGCGATTTTTCGTCCGCTGATCGATTTTTTCAAATGGTTCACCATAGGTCTGGTAATCTACTTTGGAACCACTTTTTTTCTTGAAGGTACAATCTCCTACGGTCTGATAGTGATGTTTCTGGCCTATATAAACAGTTTCTTCGAACCCATAGGTGATCTCGCAGAAAAATTCGATATCCTTCAGAGTGCAACCGCTGCAGGTGAAAAGATCCTGACCGTACTCAATGCCCCCTGCCGCAAAGAACCGGTTCTGCACAGTAAACCAGATCTTCTCTTACCTGAAAACTCATTGCACGGAGAGATCGTTTTTGATGATGTCTGGTTCTGCTACACTCCAGGAGAGTGGGTTTTAAAAGGAGTGTCTTTCTCGGTACCGGCACGAAGCACTATGGCTATAGTTGGCGAAACCGGCTCCGGAAAAAGCACCATAATAAATCTCATCTCTGGTTTATACCCGATAAGTAAAGGAAGAATACTGATTGATGGAACAGATATCACAGAAATTCCTCCGGGTCAATTGCGCTCTAATATCGCCACCGTTATGCAGGATGTCTTCCTTTTCTCACGCACTATCAGGGAAAATATCATAATGGGAAAAGGCTGGGATGAACACAGATTTCAGCAGGTCACCACCATCACCCATGCCAGCAAATTCCTTCAGCGCCTTCCTGATGGAGCAGATCAGAAAGTCATGGAAAGAGGAGTAACCTTCTCTGCAGGCGAAAGGCAGCTTCTGGCCTTTACACGGGCACTCTATTTTAATCCCTCGATTCTTATCCTCGATGAAGCCACTTCCAACATTGATACCGAAACCGAAGCTCTGATTCAGGATGCCATCTCTCAGCTCATCAAAGGACGAACTTCGATTGTAATCGCACACCGGCTCTCTACTATCAGAAGTGCAGAAAAAATACTGGTACTTAACAAAGGCCAGATAGCTGAGTTTGGTGATCATGATACCCTGATGGAGCTTAAAGGACTCTATTATGAGTTCTTCAGATTGCAGTTTGAGAAAACCGGGTGATTCAATCACAAAACTCAAAATCAGTATCATCCCATAGGGTTTTGGAAAAATTAGACAAAGAGTATAGATGAGGTTTAGAAATTCACAGGTGTTTATTAGCAAAATCCCCCCCGGCCCCCTAAATCACCCAAAGGGGGTGGGAGATTAAGGGGGAATTTCACAATGGTAAAGAAAAATGTATGAATTCGCTGTGAGCGTTCAACCAGGGTGTCCGGATCACTGGCACCTGGAGGAAAATTTGGGATTATTACTTTAAGCGAGTTCACACATTTTCCTTTATATTGATCTTTGTGCGCTCAAATGATCCCGGGTAGGTAGCAGCACTCTCTCGACAATGGCAGGTTCTGCTTACCATTTTCAGATTAAGCTTAGGAGTCACAGGTCGCTTAGTGAATAACCATTGAAGTTTACAAATTTTCGTCACCATTTTCCGATTCTAAGAGAAATGGCCAATGTTAAAGGAGGATGGCGGACAGTGCCTAATAAATTCCAAATCAGGCAATAATCCCGCTTTTTCTCCCTTATTAGGGTTTGAGCCTTCACCAGTTTTTCACTATATTCAATAAATTCAAAACAGAATCACGTAAATCAAAAGAGGGAGAACCACTCATGAACTATATCCATAATATCTGGACAGAAAAAACCAATTTCTTCGGAAACACCGATCCTCTTGCACTGGCCTCCAAATATGGCACACCTCTTTATGTTTACAACGAATCCATACTTAGAAGCCGCTGCAAAGCACTCACCTCCCTGATTTCCTACCCGGCTTTCAAAGTAAACTATTCAGCAAAAGCCAACACCAACCTCAGCCTGCTCAGGATCATTCGCAGTGAGGGTCTTACCGTGGATGCCATGTCTGCAGGTGAACTTTTTCTGGAACTGAAAGCAGGGTTTACACCCGAAGAAATTCTTCTTGTCTGCAACAATGTCTCTGATGAGGAACTTCGCTTTGCGATCGATGCCGGTGTTCTGATAAGCGCAGACTCTGTGTCACAACTCAGAAGAATCGGACAGCTCAATAGAGGCGGTAAAGTAGCGGTCAGAATCAATCCTGGAATCGGTGCAGGACATCATGAAAAAGTGATAACCGGTGGGCAAAAGACCAAATTCGGAGTCGATCCCCAATTCACCGCCGAACTCAAAAGCATACTGAAAGAATTTAACCTTCATCTCACAGGGCTGAATCAGCATATCGGTTCCCTGTTCATGACACCTGAATCCTATATCGAAGCTGCATCGTTTCTTCTTTCCTACGCACAGAACTTTCCGGAGCTGCAGTTTGTAGATTTTGGTGGCGGATTTGGAATCCCCTACCATAAAGACTCTCAGGAAAAACCACTCGACCTCAAAACGCTGGGCTCAGAGCTGCAAAAACTTATCGATGATTTCGTCAGGAAAACCGGAAAAAAACTTACGATCAAAATAGAACCTGGTCGGTTCATAGTTGCCGAATGCGGCGTACTTCTTGGCAGAGTCCATGCCTTAAAGCAAAATGCCCAAACTCTATACGCAGGAACCGACATCGGATTCAATGTCCTTATCCGCCCTGCCTTTTATGGCTCGCATCATGATATCGAGATCTACAGAGATGTACCTGCAACCGATTCAGAAATGCAGAAAGTCACTATCGTGGGAAATATCTGCGAAACTGGTGATATCCTGGCAAAAGACCGTACTCTTCCATCAATAAAAGAAAACGATGTTATCGGTGTTCTGGATGCAGGTGCGTATGGCATGGTCATGAGCTCCAATTACAATTGCCGTCTCAGACCCGCAGAGGTCCTGATAGATCAATCGGGCAATGATATACTTATCAGAAGAAGAGATACGCTCGAAGACCTGTTAATTCAGTTCCAGGATCTGCTTCCGTAAGCTGCGCAGTAGCCTGTATACAGCTTATGCATGATTTCACACCTGGCGGTGTGAGGATTTTTCTGCCAATTCTATTGCAGGACCAGGCAGGTGTGCAAAAAACGCTGACGCCAGAGAGGGCAGTAAGACTACCCCCGACTGCCTCCTCCTTGCACTGACCTAAAAGGTTAGTGTGACTCCAAAAGTCTCAACTCGAATAACCTGACTGGTTAGTGTGGCTCAAGACGTCTCAACTCGCATTAACCTGATTGGTCAGTGTAACTCAAGACGTCTCAACTCGCATTAACCTGATTGGTCAGTGTGACTCAAGACGTCTCAACTCGCACTAACCTGAATGGTCAGCGTGACTCAAGACGTCTCAACTCGTACTAACCTGACTGAAAAGAGCATTGAGCGAAGCTCTGTGCTGGTTCGGGTGTTATACGGATCCCATAGAGTAACCGGGTCAACCTGCACCTAATTCCGAAGAAATGCCAGCAGATCGTTGTTGAGTTGTTCCTTATGGGTATCGGTTAAACCATGAGGTGCGCCCTTATAGATTTTAAAGGTTGCTTTCTCGATTATCTTCGAAGACTTCATCGATGAACTGCCTATAGGGACGATCTGATCGTCATCACCATGGATGATAAGAGTGGGTACATCAAATTTCTTCAGATCGTCGGTAAAATCGGTCTCAGAGAAAGCCCTGATACAATCCAACGCATTTTTACTTCCACTCATCATGCCCTGAAGGAAAAACCAATCGATAAGCCCTTGGGACACTTTTGCCCCTGGTCGATTAAAGCCGAAAAAAGGACCACTGGCGAGATCTCTATAAAATTGTGAGCGATTAGCTATTGCACTTGCCCTTAACTGATCCAATTCTTCCATCGGTATACCGTCAGGATTGTTTTCATTCCTGGCCAAAAGAGGGGGAACCGCATTGATTAAAGCGACTTTCCTTACCCGTTTACTGCCATGGCGGCCAATATAGCGGGCCACTTCACCCCCTCCGGTAGAAAAACCAAACAGGGCACAATCTCTAAGATCAAGGCTCTCGATGAGCGTTGCGAGATCGTCTGCATAGGTGTCCATGTTGTTTCCATCCCAGGGCTGACTGGAACGGCCAAAACCCCGGCGATCATGAGCGATACAGCGATAACCGTTGGATGCCAGAAAAAGCATCTGCGATTCCCAGCTATCAGCGCTTAAAGGCCAACCATGACTAAACACAACTGGCTGCCCACTTCCCCAGTCCTTATAATAGATACTGGTCCCATCTTCCATTTTTATTCTGCTCATTATCTCCCCCTCAGTAGCATAAGTTAAAATTACAATCGATGATTCTTCGTTTAAATATTTTTCTCAGATTACTTCTGATTAGATATTGTTTTGACATTAGTTCCTTTTTTTCCGATTTGATATTACTACGATTTTTTCCCACAAGATACCTGAGTAGTCGCAATGTTTTACCAGAACTCTTTCTCCAGTTTTGCCCTGTTCCAATCTCCCAGGTTTGCAGCGACTTCATAACTGCTTTGCAGAAAAGTAAGCAGAGTCTCATCGGGTGAAGCCGATTCTCTGACAATATCGTATGGAAGGATAAATTCTTTTAGTTGCGAGTCATACTGTGCTCCATCAGGATCTATCTTCGCAGCAGAATAACCTGAAGGTTCAGGATAGATATAGGAGTAGAAGACAGCCTGAGGCCTCAAATCACTTCCTGGCCAGAAACCGCAACTGCATACTTCATGCGAATAAGCTTCCCTGGTGACCCAGTCCGGAAGATGAGGGACACCGCCAGGGTGCTCCGGGGCGGTTCTGCCGGAAAAACGGCTTACTGCCAGATCGAAACTACCCCAGAAAAAGTGTACCGGACTGCATTTGCCGATAAAACGCGATCGGAATTTTTTCATTACTCTGTCGGCCTGAACCAGCGCGTGGAAAAAACGGTTCGCATGCTCTGCATCGTAAACGGCATGCTCATAATCCTTATCCAGAGGAATCGGTGCGATCAGCTCATTGGGCATGGTGTTGATTTTCAAAGAAAGATCCAGTTCATCCAGTTTTGTAAACATTTCATCATAAAACTGAGCCACAGGACGCATGGAAAGTATCATCATTCTGCTTTGTCCATCACTGGTGCTAATACAAAGCTCATGATCAATCAGATCGAAATCGATTTGAAAAGTCCTGGCACCATAAGGGACAGGTGAAGTGGTCAATCCTCTGGAAGTAACATAAAGGGCGGTATGCCAGGAGTGATTAGTCCAAGGGGTCTGAACCAGACGGATTTTTCCAACAATCTGAGTCCACAGATGAAGAGTCATGTAGGTGCTTTTCCATTGATGAAAAGGCAGAGCAGGCCAATGCTGGTTTCCACTGATAAATCCGAATGGGCTGAAATGATTCATAGGATTGCTCCAGTATGATAATTTTACTGTAATGGGTAACAACCCAAATTAATTTACTTAGGAAGAGCAAAAAATAAGCCTGTATGCAGAAGTGCACCTTTATTCAGAATACTTGTTAAAGTGCACTGGAATGTATATTTGATAAATCATAGCAATCTGAGTATAATTTAGGAAACAGCTTCACTATTTCCGGTATGAGCAAGGTTTCTTGAAATAGCAGATACATTGAGGAGATTTTGTTTGTGGGAAAAATCCATTTTAGCAGCAAAAGAAACTTACTTGTATCAGTAACCTTTTTTCTTTTTCTGCACTGCTCAAATGTCTGTTTAAAATCTCTGACCACCTCTTCTGAGATTAAAATCCAACCCGGCTCAGGTGGAATTGAGATTAGTGGGTCTGCCAATGCTTTGAGTACTGTTTTTTTCTTTAACGAAAAGTTAGCTCCAGGTGGTTTCCTCTATGCTTACCCCAGCAAATCAAAGATTAACGATATTGATACTGATTCAAAAAATGGGATACTTTCGGTACAGATGACTCTGAATGCTGCTGATTTCTCCGGCGGTGCAATCAGCCTGGGCAATAGTGTTGACCTGAGGCCATACAGAAATAACGGGGCTTTAAAATTCTGGATTAAAGGGAAAAAAGGTGGCGAAAAAGCCTGGGTAGCGTTATTGGACCAATCCAGTTCATCCAGAGAAAAGGTTGCAGTAAAATTGCCCTTGAGCAGATACACGAAACTCACCACAGAATGGCAACTTGTTTCGATCCCCCTGTTTCACTTTTCAGACAAAGGGGTTTTCTGGGATGCCAATAAAAGAGCAGAGATTCCCTGTGATATCGATTGGAACAGGATTGCAGAAGTAAGATTGGAGATAAAAAAGGATGAAAACCAGGCCTTTACAGTTTTCCTTGATGATATTTGTATAGAACCCAATGTTTTTGACACCACCACTATCCAGCCAGAATTATTATCCTGGAGTGAACTCATAGAATCGATCTATCCCCCACGCTCATCGCTTAGAGATACCGATGAGATAGTTCTGAACATTTTTGACGGCAGACTTGAAGAAAACAGTTTTACTTACGTTTACGGTGGCAACACTGCCTGTGTTCTTCAGAAAAATGCCATGTACTCCGATAGAAAAATTCTGGCATGTTATCTGGATGATAATGATTATTCAGCGGTTACCATAGCAACTGACAACAATAAACCAGTAGACCTCAGGGATTATCGGAAAACAGGCGGGTTAGTGTTCTGGGCAAAATGCGGATTGAAGACTGCCAGCATTCAGATAGGTTTTCTTGATCACCAGAAAGACAGGAAAGTACAATCGCGGGTTTTAATAGAACAGTATGGTGAATTGACTGAAGTGTGGAAACTGTTCACAATACCTCTGTGTCACTTTTGCGATATCGGATTATTCTGGGATGAAAACTTAAAACAGGAAATTGAATCTCCAATCGCCTGGAATTCAATTCACGAACTCCGCTTCTGTTGTGCAAAAAGGAATTCAGAAAGCAAGGATACTGTTCCGGTGACTTTATATCTGGACAATATATGCATCGTTAAGAACCTCTCTGACACTTCAGAATTTGAAAAATACTGGAACAACTTCCAGAGCACAGAACCGGAACTTTTGCTTCATGATTTTCAGGATAGTGAAAAGCTTAGCTGGTTCTCCTCAAAAGGGCCGAAAAGCGAATGCAGTTTTGAATTAATTGATGCACCAGAAAATGCACCTGAAGATATTTCAAAGTGTATGTCTTTTTCCTATTCTCTTCTTGATTGGTGTGACATCTATTGTCCTTACGACAGCACTGATTTCGACTCGTTGAAACGGGACTGGACAAAACACTGGGGAATCCGGTTTCATTTGTATACAGACAAGGAGTTTCAGGGAATAACTGTACAGATAGCAGACAGTGAAAATGAGCACTTCGTAGCCAATGTAGGTGCATTACGAGGCTGGAACGATATCATTCTTCCATTCCGGGAATTCACAAAATTCATACATTTTCAGCCAGAAGATGCTATTCATAATAATCGTCTGGATCTTAATGGTGTCAGAAGAATTGCGTTTAAAGCCTCCGGATGCAATACCTCCGGGAAATACATGATTTCAAATGTAAGACTTAGCAATGAACGGGACTCCAAAACCAAACTTCTTTCCAATGGTTTTGAAACCAGGCTGAAGTAAAATCAGCAGCGACAACAATGATGTGATTACGCTGGAAGGGATTTCTGATTCGTTATCGAACAGTCAGGTTGGACTTTAGAAAAAACCAGAGTGGGAATTAAAACCGTTTTTAATAGATAGTGAATGGTCTTATTCCCACTCTGTCCGCCTTATTTTATGCAATTTTCTCTCCAGCAGCACTGATGCTGGTCACATTCAACTTTTCCTGTACCAAAGCAGGCAAAATTGCCTTCTTTAGTCTGAATTGTACGTATAAGGTCTGCACTCTTGAGTTTTGAAGCGTTACTGATACCCATGCTCTTGGCGATAGATACAATTTTACTGTGTGTCATCACAATTCCTTTCCTTGAATTTTCTTTTGAATAAACATCATATCATAATAAAACAATCAGGTCAATAATATTTTCAACATTTTTTTAATGTAGTCCAGTTCGCTTTTGAAATCATAATTTATTTTGCCAGAGACACTAAAAAAAGGAAATTAATATGCTCAAATCTTCTGTTTACACACTTCTCTCAGCTCTGTTTATATTGTTTTTCTTACCATGCCCAGTCGATTCTGCCAATATCATCCTGATGGAAAAACTGGATATCGCACAGGTCTGGGCAGGACACCCGGTAAACTTCGCCATTAGAACCACCGAAAAGCTGCAATGCGTAGCCTTTTATAACACTAATCGTAGAATGGTCGTTGCTTCCCGATCACCCGATAGTACTTCCTGGAAATATACCGAGCTTCCGACCACTACCGGATGGGATTCTCACAACTATATAGCAATGGCCATAGATGACTCCGGTTATATCCATATAAGCGGAAATATGCATAATGTTAATCTTATCTACTTTCGTTCGAAAAAACCCTGGAACACCGATTCCTTTGAATCCCCAGGGATGATCGGGACTCTTGAGAACAGCATTACTTATCCTGAATTTATCGAAGGCCCCAACAATCAACTCTTCTTCCAATACCGTACCGGTGGAAGCGGCAATGGAATTACCATCTGCAATAGCTATGATACCAAAACAAAAAAATGGACTCGCTTAACCAGTAAAGGATTATTTGACGGAGAAAACAAGGTTAGCGCTTACCATATCTCCCCTGTGCTGGGACCTGATAACTTTTTCCATATTGTCTGGATGTGGCGGGAAACACCGGTCGCCAATACCAACTTTCACATATCACACATGAAAAGCAGTGATCTTATCACCTGGCAAACAATGTCCGGAAAAAGCATTTCCATACCTGTTAAAACAAGCACCCCTGATGTAGTGGTCGACCCCATCTCAAGCGGACGAGGCCTGATAAACATGGATTACTGGATCAGTTGGGACAGACTAAACCGTGCAGTAATTACCTATCATCGTTATGACGACAATAATATAAGTCAGATTTTCAACACCCGATGGGAGAACGGAAAGTGGAAAATCTATCAAACCAGTAACTGGACCAATTTCAAATGGAATCTTGATCGTGAAGGCTCGTTGTCGCATGACATTGCAGCAACACTGCTTTCCATCGATGAAAACGGAGAACTTATACAGGACTATGTATACCCAAACCAGAAGATGAAACGATGGATACTCAATGAAGAAACCCTCAAACCTCAAAGCGATATTGTTTATGAATCTCCACAGGCAATGAGAGAATTATATGAGGTCGAATCCACATTTCCGGGTTTACAGGTCAATCGTATTCGTGATGGAGAATACTATCTGAGGTGGGAAACCATGCCCATCAACCAGGATAAATCCCGTCCTGATGGTACTTATCCCCCGGCAAGTACATTACGTGTCTACAGGTTCTCCATCGAAACAGAAGTTCAGAAACGTACCCGAAATTCTTCAGGTAAATTCTATGTAAAGAAAAACCATTCCGGAATAATTATCACAGGTGATTTTAAAAACGCTTACCGGAACATTTCCTTAACAGCATCAGTTTTTTCTTTCAATGGCAAACTGATTCTGAAAAAGAGATTCCTCAACGGCAAACAGTGCAGGATTTCTCAGAGAAATCTCTCAACAGGGGTGTATTTGATCAAAATTACACAAGATAAGGCTTTTCCAGATATTAATGCCGTTTTCTGTGAAAAGGTGGTATTGCGGTAATCCGGGAAGATTTGCAGAAGAGCTTATATACTGTAGTTATATCAATCCTTTTTTAGATGTTCGATTTTTCTCATCTGAAGCTCCAGTGCATCAACAGATATCTGTATTTCCCAGATTGAAAGTGCTAAAGAACCCATTAACAAAAGCAGGCTTATTCCCAGAAGTACCTCCCCAAGAGTAATCCTTTCCAATAATAAAGAAAACATGGAAAAAACACAGAGAAAAAAACTGAAAGCACCCAAAGCCTGCATGTTACGTATTATCTTCAAGCGGATATGAAGATTTTTGATCTGTCCTAATATCAGTGTATCTCTACTTTTGCGATGTTCGGATTGAAGATCCCTTATAAGATTAGCCAGTGCCAGGAATCGACTGGTATAAGCCAGAAGTAAAAGTGAAATCGCCGGGAAAAGGAGAGCAGGTGTGGTAACATTAATCTGCATATAGAAAAATAACCCACCTTTTTATATCATTTTTCCATTCTAAAGCGCAAAAAAGTTGCCATCTCAGAGCAAGAGGTTAAACGGTTCTTATCTTTTTTACTTCGATATTCGATATTCGTTTTGGAGGTTCAGAGTATAGAAGTAAGAGGATTTGATTTATATGAAAAAAGCCCCTATTCCTCAAAGAAAGGGGCTTAAGGCCGGAAAGGACAGCCCCCTAATCACCCATTACATTAAGGGATCTTAAAGTCCCTCTTCGGGGGATTTGGGGGGGTAGACAATACAAGATTTAGAAGAGTTTTTTCAGTTTGTTGGCTGCTTTATTCTTTAATTCTTGACCCTGATCCGGGGTAACCGGTACTTTCTTCTTTATCTCCTCCTCTATCTTCTGTTTTTCTTCTGTGAGTTTCTTTTCAACAGTTGCCTTATTCTGTTCAATCACACTTTTTACCTGCTGAGTCACCTGCTCTTTAGGAGTCTGCGTCTTGGAAGCCGCAGACGAACTGCTGCTTCCCTTTCCAAAGCCACTAAAGGTGGGTTTGGGATCGGATGCAGTACCGGAAAGGGCGATTTTAAGGGTGATCCTTCCCTCTGCATCAGAAGGTATACCCACATTATCCAATAATCCTGATGCAGCACTGAGTTTGGTTCCCTCCAGCATACCCTGCAGTTTACTCTTACTGGTGTTTTGAACGGCAAGGACTTTTTGCGAAGCAGCTTTGGTCATTCTGTGATCGATATTCATGTCAAGTTTTGCATCAAAACCCACATTTCCCCTGAGATCCCAATCACCTGCCAGATCCGATTGAAGGTTGAAATTATCAAAATAAACCGTCTCATCTTCAATACGTAAGGTAGTCTTGAGGTTGCGGAAGTTAATATCTTTGACATCTATAAATTTACTCAGGATACCGGAAATCCTGTTAAGAATAAGGGAATTGGAAATCTTTCCATTGGCAAATTTTGCATCTATGGTGCCTCTGAGACTCTTTGAGAGCTCCTGCTGCGTTCCTCCGGTGGTAGTTAGATCGCTCTTGAGGTTGATCTTTCCATAGAGGTTATTCTGCACATTTCTCAATTCTTTGTTCAAAGCATTGGTAGGCTTTATAAAATTACCAAAACGTACCAGCAGGTCATTGATTTCCACTTCTGAAATAGCCAGATTGTTTCTAATAGTTACCAATTTTGTATTGCGCAGATCTGCATGAATCTTTTCAGTTATGGTACCTTTGGCAAATCCAGTCTTTATGTCAAGATCTGCGATATCATTGAGCACCGAAACCTTCATCTGCATATTCTTCATTTCCACATTCTTATAGACTATTTTGGAAGCCGAAATAGTCCCTTTCATGTCTATGCCAGGAAGCGGTGCAATAAGAGGTCCTCCTGAAGAATTATCATCTGTTTTAGCAACTGCTTTATTTTCAGTATCTGCTGTTTCTTTAGCAGGTGGCAGAAATTCATCAAAATTCAGCAAGGGTGATGTGATTTTAAAATCGATCGATGGCCGTGGTGCCTTCTTTGTGCTATCGACAATAATCATGCTTAGATAATTGTTAATTGAGGCATCCATTTTCATCGATGAATTCCCCATCTTCAAAGCCAGATTGTGCCCAATTGCTTTTGAAGACAGTGTGAACAATCCATTAATAACCGCGGGTTTTACCAGAGGCGGCCATTTGATTGATACATCCTGCAAATCGGCTCTGCCTTTCACATCGAGTTTCGATGGATCTGAGGGGTCAACCATGCCTTTGGCAGAAATATCGGTTTTTATTTTGCCAGAAAGTGATGCGCCCTCAGGTAAACTGGCCATCTGTTTGAGATCACCAAGATCCACATTCGCTTTTACAAGTAAATCAATCACCGGACTGGCAAAATTCTTCACGGTTCCTTTCAACTCTATTGGGTTGGCGCCAAATAACAAGCTCAGGTTCCTGATATCCAGGCTGTTGTCAGTAAAATTAAGAGATGTATTGATTTTATTTATTGATTTGGGCAGATCAGAATACTTTACCATTCCATCCTTGATGGTCAAACTTCCCTGAATCGGAAATTTAGCATTTTTCTCCAAAGCACCTTTAATACTCAGATCAAGTTCCGCAGTTCCGGATGCTGCCAGTCTGGCAAGATCAGGTACCAGTTCACGGGGAATCTCAGCCAGAATATCCCTTATCTCTATGGGATCGGAATCGATCTGCAGATCGAGATGCGGGACAGCATTAAAATTGCTGACAGTACCGTTAAGATTAAGAAAAACTTTCTGAAAAGATAACCGCACCATCTTCAGATCAGCTTTACCGCTTATCAGATCTGCCTGCACATCATGACTCAGACTTATCCGCAAATCACTCAGAGGTTTGGTAATCTCTTTTGTTTTTACAGAGACCTGTGAAAAAACCAGATCACCGGAGGTATTCACATCTTTGAGTTCTTTGTCTATGGAGAACCTCACGGTCTGATCCATATCTCCGACTACAAACTCCTGGCCCGAACGTCTATCTCTATAAGTGAACGCCCCATCCTGAATTGTAAACTCTTTCAGGGTGATGGGAACCGGCAGAGCGATCATACCTTTACTCTCACTCTTTTTAACGGTATCCTCGTCTGCTTTTTTGTCTTTGGGTATCAAAGCCAGATCATCGTAATTAAAATGTCCGCTTGAATCGATTTCCAGAATAATCTGAGGCTTTTTAATCAGAATCTTCGATATTTCCGGCTGCTTTTTTATCAGCGTAAGAAGCGGTATCTGGATCATTAGATTTTCCACTTGTACGAAAGGCTCATCTGAGAAACCCTCTCGCTCGGTATTGGAAATCTTGAGTCCACCCAGATTAACTCCCATAACCGGAAAAAAACTTAGCGATGCCTTCTCCAGAGTAACCTTTCTGTCCAGGGCTTTTTCCACCTGTGGAATGATAAGCGCTTTTATTTTTTCAGGTGGAAACATTATCCATAAGGTCAGCAGTGATGCAATTAAGACTACAAGAATCACCCCCAGGGTAATTCCGACAATTTTAGTTTTTTTTCCCATATAATCCTCGGATTTTTATGGATTGGTTTATTATTATTGAATACTGCTTCTGTTCCAAAACCAACATTGCCAGCGAACAGATATTAATAAGTCCAAAACTGAAATTAAATTGTTCAGACTACTGATTCGCCCGGGCTTATTCAAAATACAAAAACAGTTATAAACTGCGTTTGCCAAAATTGAGCAGATATTAAAATATATATGAAAACGGATCAGCTTGAGTTTTATTATAATTTCCTTACGTTGGAATTTCCTCTACAAAGTAATTTGAACTAATTTAAAGTGACTGCTCCGGTTTAGTTTGCCTTAAAACCAGAATTATTAATTATCTGAAAATTGAGAAAAAAATGGAAGAAAAAGAAGCAATAATCCTGCAGAATATAAATAAATGCTTTGGATCATTCACAGCTGTTAAAGATCTCAGCTTTTCTGTTCCCCAATCGATATGCTTTGGGCTTCTGGGACCAAATGGAGCAGGAAAAACAACCACCATGAAAATGATTTATGGGGTCAGCAAGCGAGACTATGGCAAAACGGAGAAGATGTCAGTATTTGGATTTGATCCTCAAAAAGATTCCCTGGCTATAAAGTTTTTCTCTGGAGTGGTTCCCCAGGAGAACAATCTGGATGAAGAACTCAATGTAGAAGAGAATCTGAAAGTCTTTGCCCGTTTTTATGGTATTCCCAAAAAAGAAGCAACCAAAAGGATAGCTGAATTGCTGAATTTCATGGAGCTTTCCGAAAAGCAGCATTCCCGTATTCAGGAACTCTCGGGAGGAATGAAAAGAAGGCTTGTCATTGCACGTGCACTGCTTAATAACCCCAAGCTTCTGATTCTGGATGAGCCCACTACCGGACTTGATCCTCAGGTGCGCCATCTGATCTGGGAGAAACTCAGAAATTTGAAACGGCAAGGTATGACTATTCTTTTAACCACCCACTACATGGATGAAGCCTTTCAGATCTGCGATCGCATAATAATCATGAACAGAGGAGAGAAGATTCTGGAGGGTAATCCGCATGCACTGGTTAATGCCAACATAGAACCATTCGTGCTGGAAATCAATTCCATGGTTTCTTTTCAGAAAATAAAGGCGAATATTCCGGCAATAACCAGAGTTGATGAATCTGCAGATGTGATCCGGATCTACAGCCGAGAACAGCTTACTCTTGAAACGCTTACTAAAAAACTCAAACCGGGGGAGTATTATCTTCGCCAATCCAATCTTGAAGACCTTTTTCTTAAAACAACCGGGAGCACTCTTAATGCACTCCAGTAATAACAGGCTTTATCCATCAACATTCAATAGAATTTACAGCGTATGGTTCCGCCATTTCCGGGTCTACACCAAAAATCTTATAAGTAATGGGTTGCCCCCCTTTCTTGAACCACTGGTCTTTCTGGCAGGAATCGGACTCGGTATGAACAGGTACATCGATCAGATGGCAGGGATTCCGTATATCACTTTTCTGGCAACAGGGCTCCCCATTACCGCTGCAATGTTCACTTCAGCATTCGAACTCACCTACGGCACATTTATCCGATTGGAATTTGACCGGGTATATGATGGAATGCTGGCTGCTCCCTTAAACGTAAAAGACATGATGCTTGGAGAGATTCTGTGGGCAGGAACAAAGGGGCTGTTTTTTTCTTTTGCGGTAACCATTGTGGTTGCAGCATTCGGTTTTATTCCACTTCCATGGAGCCTGTTTACGCCGGTAATCGGATTTCTTACCGGTATAATGTTTGCCTCTTTTTCACTTCTGATAACCACCTTTGTTAAGAACATCAACCATTTCAATTTTTATTTCACCGGGTTTCTCTCCCCCATGTTTTTCTTCTCAGGCGTGGTATTCCCTATTGAAAATCTTCCACCAGCCTTGAGAATCATTGCAGAATTCTTTCCCCTGACCCATGTGGTAAGACCAACCAGAGCACTGTGTCTGGGTGATTATTCACCAGTATTATTTCTGGACTTTCTGTTTATCGTGGTTTTTACATTATTTAGCGTCTGGCCGGCAATTTACAGAATTGAAAGAAGACTGATCAAGTAGGTAAAAACTGCTTTTCGATGGGCGGTGCGGTTGGACTCCAATATTCGAATTCAGAACTTCGTTATCACAGTCCCGCAGATTCTCTGATTTTTGTCAATTACGTTGAAAGAGAGGGCCAGGTGTTGTTGTAGCGTAACCCCAGCAGGAAAGTGCGTACCCTATTACTGCACTGAAACAGAAACTCCTATTTCACCACCTCGCCATTTTGCCAATTCACCTCTGTTGCGGTAGGAACTCCCCCTTTAGAGTAATCAAAAAAGGATTCTTTTCCATGCTTTTTGCCTTTACTGTAAAAAACCTGATACACCAGTCTCCCGTTCTCATCGTAGCCTTTCTCCACCCCCTCCTTAAGACCCGCTTTGTAGAATTCTTCTTTGAGCTTTTTGCCATCCGCTGAATAGGTGACTTCCATACCATTTTGAAGGCCATTTTGAAATTGCATGGTTTTTTTCAGATTTCCACGATTATCCCAATATGATTCAATTCCGCTTTTTTTGCCACTTTTATACCAGGTCTCACGAATTCTGGTTCCATGGGGGTCCCAAAGAGATTCCATTCCCTGTTTTTTACCGTTTTTATAGGTAACCTCAAGTTTTTTTACTCCATTTGGATACCAGACGGTGTAAATACCATGATACACTGTATCAGAAGCACTACCGCTTTGTTTGATGGAAAAGCGCTGCTGTCCCTCATCGGAGACCTGCTCTATAAGTTTCACACTGCTGCATCCGAAAAAACTTATTAAAAGTGTAACCGCCAGTTTATTTATCAACTGTTGCATTTTAACTCCTGCCCCAGGCTTTATCAAAATAACTGTATTTCGTTATGAATTAATGTATGAGAATCGATAAGATTCAAACTAAGAATCAGGTATAAGTATATATTAATCACAGAAATAAGAATAGGAATTTGTTGACCTTAGGCCCGTGTTCCCCTAAGTCTCCAATGTGTGATTTAGGGAGCAGGAATAAAAAGTGAGCCATTAATTTAATTGCTGCATTTTATTATATTCTACATTTGTTTTTCTGTAACCTAAACCAAACGATCTTTTTGGCAATTAACCCGTAATAGTTCTATTACATAGATAAACCATCCCATAATGGAAAATGAACTGAAAAAACGGCTGGAAACTGTTCAGGAGCGCATTATAAGTGCTTGTGAAAAATCAGGGCGGTCTGTACAGTCGGTGCGGTTGATAGCAGTTACCAAGACTCATCCGGCAGAGATTCTGCAAAAATTAATCGACCTTGGTATAAAAGATCTGGGCGAAAACCGGGTACAGGAGATCCAGGCAAAGGTCCCAAGACTCAAGGGCGAATTCACGATGCATTTGATCGGGCATCTTCAGACGAACAAGGTCTCCAAGGTGCTTCCGTTAGTGAAATGGATTCAATCTATCGATAGAGAACCGCTTATTGCCAAAATCGAGAAGCAGCATCAGTCTGCAGAAAAGATCAATGCGCTTCTTGAGGTAAACTCTTCCGGTGAGGTTTCAAAATCCGGATGTGATCCGTCACAATGCAGAGCTTTGGCGGAGAGAATTGCCGGCAGTCCAGCATTAAAGTTTTGCGGCCTGATGACCATTGGCCCTCTTGAAGGAGGAGAAGTTGCAGTTCGCAGATCATTTTCTCTGTTGCGTGAGCTTGGGGAGCAATGCAGCGATCTGGCCCCCGGAATCGAGTTGTCCATGGGTATGAGTAACGATTTTGAGTGGGCTATCCAGGAAGGTTCAACTATGGTACGAATCGGATCGCTTCTACTTGGAGAAAGGCAGTAATGGGGCTGATTTTTTTACTTTTTCGCATATATGAGATAATAATTCTGGCCAGAGTAATAATATCCTGGGTCCAGGTTGACCATTATCATCCGGTAGTGGTCTGGATTTACAGACTCACAGAACCGGTTCTTAGCCCGATACGTACTATAATCCCTTTTGAGAGAATCGGTATAGACTTGTCGCCTTTGGTAGTATTACTTTTAATGGGAGTTGTCAAGCGACTCCTGATTCAGTCTTTATTTTAATCCAGGAGCAACTGAATGCAGATATCACCTTTGGATATTAGGAAAATGCCTTTTAAGCGAACCTTTCAGGGGTTCGATCCTGATGCGGTTCAGAACTTTCTAGATATGGTTGCAGGAGAGTATGAGGCTGTTATCCGCCAGAACAGTGAATATGCCACACAGATTAAAAACCTGGAACAACGCCTGGAAAGCTACCTTAAAATCGAGCGAATTCTTAATGAGACACTTATTTCTGCTCAGAAAGCTACCGATGAGGCCAGAGTCAATGCACAGAAAGAAGCAGAACTGATCCTGAAGGATGCCAGCTTGCGTGCAGACCGTTACGAGGATGAGGCCAGGCAACGGGTCCACGCCCTGGAAAGTGAGCTGGTCGCCTTAAGAAACCAGCGGGATAGCTTTCTGGCCCGATTCAAAGCAATGCTGACCACGCAATTAAATCTTTTGGAAATCATTAGCGGCGATCTTAAGCAGAGTACAGAAGAGCAAAACGACTCTGTCATGGAGATCGCAGAAGAAACCATGGACGAGGTACCTCCTCAGCCCAATATCAGATCACTGGATGCCTGAGGTAATGAAAAACTGCTCTATTGAGATACGACTTAAACCTCGTGCCAAAAAAGACCAGATTCAACTTTCAGAAGATGGGACACTGGAAGTATCTGTGACCTCTCCGCCAGTTGACAATAAAGCTAACCAGCATCTGATAAAACTTCTTGCAGATAAGCTGGATCTTCCCAAAAGATCACTGGAAATTATCCGGGGAGAACATTGCAGAAATAAAGTCATCTCGGTTGAAGGTTTATCCGGGGATGAAATAATACAACGTTTGAAGCAGTAAAAATTAACCTTTACCAGAAGTTTATATTCGAAAGAGGAAGCTCATGACAGCAACATTTGAAATGATCCAGGAGTCAATGAAGTTTATTGCAAGTAAAACCGATTGCAAACCGGAGTACGGTATAATTCTGGGAACAGGGCTGGGAAGACTTGCTGATGCTATAAAAGCAGACTGTGTCATTCCCTATGAACAAATTCCTCATTTCCCTGTCTCTACAGTTGAAACTCATGCAGGGAAGCTGATTTTTGGTGAGCTCGCCGGCAAAAAGGTGATGGCCATGCAGGGAAGATTCCATTACTATGAAGGATATTCCATGCAACAGATTGTGTTTCCCATCAGGGTGATGAAATTTCTGAGTGTAAAGACTCTGATCGTGTCAAATGCTTGTGGTGGAATCAATCCGAACTTCCATCCAGGCACCATTATGGCAATTACAGATCATATAAATTTACTGGGTGATAACCCGCTTATCGGACCAAATGACAACCGCATCGGGCCACGTTTTCCTGATATGTCGGAACCATACTCCAAAAGGCTTCTGGAACTGGTACACAAAGTAGCCCTTAAGAATGGTATCAGACTGGAAAGTGGTGTTTATGCTTCCATGAGCGGTCCCTCTTTGGAAACCAGATCGGAGTACCGGATGCTCAAAATCATCGGTGCAGATGTTATAGGCATGAGCACAGTACCGGAGGTGATAGCCGCAGTTCATGCCGGTCTTGAGGTACTTGGACTCTCAGTTGTCACCGATTCATGTCTTCCCGATGCCCTGGAGCCGGCAGATATAAAAAAGATAATCGCAGTTGCAGATAAGGCAGAGCCTGTTTTAGTAAAGCTTATTCAGAAAGTTCTTGAAGCGCTATGAGTGAACCACTTTTCTCAGCAGTACAAACTCAGATCAAGTTTCCAGCTATCGAAGAAGAGATTCTGAAGTTCTGGAAAGAGCAAAATATATTTGAAAAATCACTTGAATTAACCAGTGATAAAGATGCTTTTGTTTTCTATGATGGTCCTCCCTTTGCCACAGGTCTCCCCCACTACGGGCATCTGCTGGCAGGTACTCTTAAAGATATTATCCCGCGATACTGGACCATGCAGGGGCACTATATAGAACGTCGGTTCGGTTGGGACTGCCATGGACTTCCAGTCGAAAACGAGATGGAAAAAGAGTTCAAAGTCTCCGGAAAAAGAGACATCGAAAAACTTGGCATTTACATTTTCAATGAGGCCTGTCGCTCGATCGTGCTTCGTTACACCAGCCAATGGGAGCGCATTGTCAACCGGGTAGGTCGATGGGTAGACTTTAAAAATCAGTACAGAACCATGGATCCACCGTACATGGAGAGTATCTGGTGGGTTTTTAAGCAGATCTGGGAAAAGAAACTTATCTATCAGGGATTCCGGGTTCAGCCTTACTGTCCCAGATGCGCCACACCACTTTCCAATTTTGAAGTAAATGAGGGATACAAAGACACTACCGGGCCTTCTATTACAGTCTCTTTTCCTCTTCAGGAAGATAGTTCAGTAAAAATTCTTGTGTGGACTACTACACCCTGGACTCTCCCCTCAAATGTGGCACTGGCAGTCGGGCCCGACATCCGCTACGTAAAGGTCAAGGACGGAGATGATATCTTTATTCTTGCCAAAGACCGTCTTGGCAGCTATTACAAAGATCTTTCCTCTGTTCAGATTCTTGCTGAATTGACAGGCAAAGAACTCGAAGGTCTGGCTTATGTTCCCATGTTCGATTACTTTGCAGATAAAGACCCGCGTTTCTTCCGGGTAACCAGCGCATCTTTTGTCTCTACCGAAGATGGTACCGGTATTGTGCATATAGCACCTGCTTTCGGAGAGGACGATTTCCAGGTAGGCCAGAAACTGGGACTTCCCATAGTCTGTCCTGTGGATGATGAAGGTAAATTTACCGATGAAGTCCCCGAATGGAAAGGGAGACTTGTCTACCAGGCTGATGATGAGATAATCAGAAACATTAAAAGCCGCGGAAGACTGATTCATCGGGCCACGATCACTCACCGGTATCCGTTCTGTTACCGTTGCGACACGGCACTTATTTACAAAGCAATAACCACCTGGTTCATGCAAATCGAACCTCTTAAAAAGAATATGCTTTCCAACAATCAGCAGATTCACTGGGTTCCTTCACATCTGCAAAACGGGCGATTCGGTAAAGGGATCGAGAGTGCTCCGGACTGGAACATCTCACGAAACCGTTACTGGGGAACTCCCATTCCAATCTGGATTTGCGAATGCGGACATCAGGAAGTTATTGGAAGCCTCGATGAACTTCATAAGCTGACCGGAGACGGAAATCTGGAAGCCGGCAAGAAAATTCATGCTGATGCAGTAAAAGCAATCGAAAAGAAGCTTCATTCAGAGAGCCGAAACCGGCTCGAAGCTTTCGGCGTTGATACTTCATGGGCAGATAAACTTGAAAAATGCAGTATCAGTCCCAATGATATTCACCGCCATGTTATCGATCAATTAGAAATCAGGTGTCCTGCCTGCAAGAAGCAACTTATGAAAAGGACTCCTGAAGTCCTTGACTGCTGGTTTGAATCCGGTTCTATGCCCTATGCTCAGGTGCACTATCCTTTCGAGAATCAGAAACGCTTTGAGTCCAGTTTCCCGGCCGATTTTATTGCCGAAGGTCTGGATCAGACCAGAGGATGGTTTTACACTCTGACAGTGCTTGCTTCTGCACTTTTTAATAAACCGGCATTCAAAAACGTTATTGTCAACGGAATAATTCTTGCCGAAGATGGTAAAAAGCTCTCCAAGAGACTTAAAAACTATGCCCCACCGGAGGAGATCCTCAACAAACTGGGAGCAGATGCTTTAAGGCTTTTCCTGATCAACTCACCTGCAGTTAAAGCTGATGATCTGAGGTTTTCTGAAAAAGGGGTAATGGAGATTTCCAGGGCGGTACTTCTTCCATTCTGGAATGCCTATTCGTTCTTTGTTACTTATGCAAATGTGGACAACTGGATTCCCAAAGATTGCCAACCGCCTCAGAACGGCACCGAACTGGATAACTGGATTATCTCTCTGCTTAACAACACCATAGCATCGATCAATACAGAGATGGAACAGTATAACCTTTATAAGGTCGTTCCACTTCTGGTTGACTATATAGATAATCTGACCAACTGGTATATCAGACGCAGCAGGAGAAGGTTCTGGAAGAGTGAAAACGATCAAGACAAGATGGTCGCATACAGTACCCTTTATTTCGTGCTGGTTGAGTTCTCAAAGGTAATGTCGCCATTTCTTCCTTTTCTCACCGAAGCCATTTACAGAAATCTGGTTGTGGGTAAACTTCCTGATGCCCCGCAAAGTGTGCATCTCAACCCATATCCCAAATCGGTAGAAGGCAGAACCGATCTGGCGCTGGAACGGAAGATGCGTCTTATCCGTCAGGCTGTAACCATGGGGCGGGCTTTGCGCAGCAGATTCACAATCAAGACCCGTCAACCATTGAAGGAATTTGTGATCATAGTCAGAGATGATGAAACCCTCTCTCTTCTCCGACAGATGGAAGCCATGATCAAGGATGAGCTCAATGTAAAGGAAGTCCGTTTTGATACCGAAGAAGAAGTGGTAGTCAGCATCTCTGCCAAAGCCAATTTTAAAAGGCTGGGTAAAATCTACGGACCCAAAATGAAAGAGGCCGCATCTCAGATCGAAGCCCTGTCTGTGAAACAGATAAGGGAGCTTCAGAATGGAGCGAATATAGAAATTGCGGGCCGACAGATAGGATTTGAGGACATTGAGATTCGTCGATGCAAGCTGGAAGGGATAGAAGTAGAGACCGAAGGAGAGTTGACTGTAGCGCTGGATACCACTGTTACTGAAGAGCTTCTACAGGAAGGTATGGCACGGGAATTCATAAACCGGGTTCAGAATATCAGGAAAAACAGTGGTCTCAATGTAACAGACCGCATTGTAATCCGATGCAATTGCCCGGAGGCATTGTCTAAGGCGTTAAGCAGATTCCGTGATTATGTCTGTGCTGAGACACTGGCAGTTGATCTGCTCTGTGATGGTTATGAGGGCTATGATCCCACTTTGGGCGAACAGATTGAAATCGATGAGCTCAAAGCTTCAGTTGTTGTTGAAAAAACTGATGTACTGGGACAGTAAAGGTATGCTCAGGCCGTAATGGGAAAAAAAGTGTCGCAATCTGCTCTCTTAGACAAAAAGCTAAGACATCATTTGCTCTACAGGGGAGCACAAATTGCTTTTAATCTTGCTTCAAAGATTCCCCGTAACATCGGGTTGTTTATTTTCGGACAGATTGGAGCGTTAATTTTTCTTTTCCCCAACCGTGAAAAGAGAAGAACGCTTTCCCATCTGAGATTTATTTATGGAGACCGATGGTCTGAAAAGCAGATTCGCGTTACAGCCCGGGAAGTATATATCGGGCTAGGGAAAAATCTGTTTGATGCGATTTACCTCTCTCGTTTGAGTCCGGAGAAGTTTAACCGGATTGTTCATCATGATTCTTTGGATGAGTTCCGCAAGGCTTATGAACTCAATAAAGGAGTGATTGTAATAACAGCACATGTGGGTTGTTTTGAAATGCTTCTGCATTTCTTTGCATTGCATGGGTTTAGAAGCTTTGCGGTAGGCAGGAAAATGTTTGATCAGCGTCTGGAGGATCTTATCAGAAAGACCCGCTCCGGTGATAATATCGAGTATATGGACCGTAGCGAAGGTACCATAAAGTTGGTAAAATTATTAAAGCAGGGGAAAGCTTTCGGAGTTCTGATAGATCAGGATACCAAAGTGGAGAGTGTGTTTGCCACATTCCTGGGGCATCAGGCTTTGACTCCATCGGGACCGCTGAAATTGTCGATGAAACTGGGTATACCGGCTTTTGTGGCTACTACTGCGCGCCAGAAAGACAATACACACTATGTTTTCATCAGTGAGCAGATAGCTCTTAGTGAAACAGGAGATTTTGAATCGGATCTGAGAGAGAATGTTCAAAAGGCAAACGATCTTATCTGCAGGACAATCGAGAAATATCCATCGCAATGGGTATGGATGCACCGCAGGTGGAAAACTCAACCCACCTGTTAATAATTGGCTGGAGTTTTCTGTGATTTTTAAAGACCTGTGTTCATTGAGCGTATTGCTGGTAGCCTGCATATTATTTTTTGAGGGGTGTGCGCCGAAAAAAGATCCGATTCCTATGGCCAAAGAGGGCATAGATACCCCGGTTCAGCAATTCAATGATGCTTCTATGTATTTTTATAATATGCAGAAAATTCAATGGAAACTGGATGCGGAGATGATGCGTAAGCCCCTTAATGATACCGGATCGATTTTGGTGGTCCCGGTTCGCCTGGTACTGTTTGACTCTATTGGTGCAGTGCGGACCAGGGTTATGGCTGACTCCGGTCTGGTTGCTAATGATATGGAAAGTTATTTGGTATGGGGTGATGTACTTATCCGGACCAGAGACTCTATGGTGGTTCGTACCCAAAAGTTGAGATGGTTAAAGAAAACCCGAAAAGTAGAATCTGACACTTATGTTCAGATTGAAACAAAAAAGGGTGATGTTTTAAGAGGTAAGGGTTTGGACGCCACCGAGGATTTTTCCCGTTTCAGCTTTAAAGAAGATGTAACCGGTGCTTTTCCTGATTTTAAACGACGGATGGAAAATAAAGAGGAGAGCATGTTCTAAAGGGATCTGGTACAGAAAAGATCACCTTAGAATATAACAACAGCACAAGTCATGTACACTGGTGGATAATAGGGAGCTTAGGAGTGTAAAGGTGAAAATTAAAGGTAAAAGAGTTTGCATTCCTGGAATTTTTAAAGGTAAACACACCTTTATGGTGCTGTTTCTCTGGGGAGCGCTCACCCTTTTGGCTTCACCCAAAAAGCAGAATCCATCCCCTACCCTGGTGCTTCAATCAGCAAACAGTAATGAAAACAGCTACATAAACGGTGAGTTTATCAGCATACTGAGAGAAAATGTGGTGTTTACCTACGATGACATCACAATCCGCTCTGATGAAGCAACCTGGTGGCGAAACCAGGGAATCATCAGTTTTAAGGACAATATAAAAGTGAAGCGTGGGAGTTCGGTACTGAGCTGTGACAGGATGCATTTTACCAAAAACAGCAATCAGTTGACTGCAAACGGTAATTTTCACTATGTTGACACTCTGGAAAAAACCCAACTGACCGGAAATGATGCTGTTTATAATATTGACAGCAGAGCCTTTGTTTTAAAAGGCAATCCCAGAATGATTCATTTTGATACTGCTGCTGCAGACACTCTTACTATCACCGGTTTGAGAATGAGTTATACCGATTCTTTAAAGATAGCAACTGTATCGGACAGTGTCCGTATCACCAAAGGTAAAATGAACTCCAGGTGCGGTCTGGCGCATTTCTTTACTGACAGCAGCACTGCATATTTACGCAAAGAACCGGTTATCAATTTTGAAGCACATACACTTACCGGTGATTCGATAAACCTGGCTTTTGGGGAAAAAAGCCTTAGAAACGCTTCTGTTATCGGGCATTCCCACGGGGTTTATATTGATTCGACCTCTGATGGAAAGGACACTGCATACACTCATATTTGGGGTGATAGCCTTTACATATCAGTTTCGGATTCTATGGGTTTCGATTCACTTTGGGCATTCGGAAAAGCTCAAACCAAATACTACATGTCCAGTTCACCTGAAATGGTCAGTGATGCTAGCGGCAAAACGATGCTCATGGCTTTTGAGAGCAACGGCAATGTAAAAAACGTTAAAGTATGGGGAAACGCCCGCAGCAAATACCATATTGAAGAGCAAAGAAACAGAGGAACCAACGAAGCAAGTGGCGACAGTATTACCGTTACCTTTAAAAACGGTAGAGCTAAGATATTGACGCTTGTTGGAAGCGCACGTGGGATTTATTTTCCACGGGACCTTTAAAGAGTGTGTGATTTTATGCATAACGATACCAGCTCAGAACCAATGCCCATAACGGTGCAAGAGAAAAAGTCAAGGGAGATTCGCACCGAAGGCCTGGTAAAGATATATAACAAGCGTTATGTGGTCAATGGTGCATCGATTAAGGTGAACCAGGGCGAGATCGTTGGTTTATTGGGTCCTAATGGTGCCGGGAAAACCACTTCTTTCTATATGATAGTGGGCCTGATCCGGGCAAATAAAGGTAAAATATACCTGGATAATTTGGACATTTCTAAAAAACCTATGTATAAGCGGGCCAGGATGGGGATAGGGTATCTTCCACAGGAACCATCCATTTTTCGCAAACTTTCTGTCGCAGATAACGTGCTTTCGGTTCTTGAATACCAGCAGATGAGCGGCAAGGAGCGTAAAAGAAGGATGAAGGAACTTCTGGAGGAGCTTCATGTGGGGCATCTGGAGCGAAGCCTTGGTTACATGCTTTCTGGTGGGGAAAGAAGAAGAGTTGAGATCGCCAGAACTCTGGCAATAAAGCCGGATTTTATCTTACTTGATGAACCCTTTGCGGGTGTAGACCCCATAGCGGTGGAAGACATTCAGAGTATCATTCACGAGCTCCGTAATAAAGGATACGGAGTATTAATAACTGACCACAACGTTAGAGAAACTTTAAGAATTACTGATCGTGCTTATATAATGGCTGGTGGCCAGATACTGATTTCCGGAACTGCAAAAGAGCTGGCTGAAAATCCGGAGGCCAGAAGAATCTATCTGGGCCAGAATTTCCGTCTTGATTAAAAAAAGTGGTTTGGTTTCTTTTAAAAAACATTTCCCCAATCGGCACGAAATGTGATAGTATTATTTTTACAGTTCTTGAAATAATAAGTGTAGGGTTTAAATCTTGAAGGAGACTGCTTTTGAATCTTGGTCTTGACATGTCACTGAGGCTTCAGCAGAAGCTGTCATTTCAGATGATACAGTCACTGAAACTATTGCAGGTTAATACTCTTCAGCTAGAGCAGCTTCTTAAAACCGAACTGGAAATGAATCCAGTTTTGGAGGCAACAGAGGAGCTGGAAAATGAAACAGATGAGCTACCGGAGCAACAGGAAAAAGATAATGCTGAAGATAAAGAGGAAGAAGAACTTGACATAAATGAAGACAATATCGATTGGGAAGAATATCTGGAAGAAGGCTTCGATCTGGGTTATTCCTACAACGAAGAGGTAGATAAAAACGAAGAACGTTACGAGCCTACACCTATCTACCAGATTACCCTGGAAGAGCACCTCAATAGTCAGTTGTCTGAAAAAAAACTCAATGAAAAAACCAGGCTTCTGGTTCAATTGCTTATCGGAAGCCTAGATATCGATGGATATTTGCGTATTCCTCTGGAAGATTTGGCAGATTTTGCCAAGGTATCAATCTTCGAAATCGAAGAAGCTCTACATATACTCTGGAAAATGGAACCTTACGGTGTAGGTGCACGAAACCTCAGAGAGTGTATACTTCTTCAGTTACGCTACCGGGGGCTGGAGAAAACTCTGGCTATGCGAATCGTAGACGAAACCTGGGACCTCTTTGAAAAACTAAAAATCCCCGAGATTTCAAGACATTTTGGTGTGGAACCCCGTCAGGTGCAGGAAGCATTAGATACTTTAAAGTCTATAAATCCCAAACCGGGCTATCAGTATAATCCAGATAAACCATCCACTATCATTCCTGATCTGATTGTGGAGAAAATCGATGGCAAATTTATGGTAATGCTTAATGACCGCTCGGTTCCTTCACTGCATATCAATAAATCCTATGCCAATCTGATAAAACGGGGCAGTAACGCTAAAAGAGACGTAAAAAAGTATATTCGCGAAAAATTCAACAGCGCCACCTGGTTTATCCGTTCTATCGAGCAACGGAAAACTACCATGCTCAAGGTGATGTACGCCATTATAGAACGTCAGAACGATTTCTTTGAAAAAGGACCTCCTAATCTGCATCCATTAAAGCTTCAGGATGTAGCTGATATGGTAGAAATGCACATCTCTACGGTAAGCCGGGTAACCAGCAATAAATATGTGCAGACCAGACATGGAATATTCGAGCTTAAGTATTTCTTTACTGAAGCCGTAGGAAGGGACCCAGAAGGAACCGATATTTCATCTGAGAGAATTAAAAACCGAATAAGACAACTGGTTAATTCTGAAAGCCCCAGGAAGCCCTTATCAGATCAGAAGATCTCCGATATTCTTTCTTCTGAGAATTTGCCGGTCGCACGCAGAACTGTGGCTAAATACAGAGAACAGATGAAAATCCTCCCTGCCAGGCTACGTCAAAAATATGAGTAGGCTTGGATTCATTTCTGACTGGTGTGGCTTTAAACCTTTAGTGTACCGCGGAATCCTCTGTCACTAAAGTAAGAAGCTGCACCATTGTGATAGACAAACACGTGCCCGTAGCGACGATCTCCAAAGAGAGCTCCACCTGCTTTTCTAATATCAGATGGTGTCTTTAACCAGCAGGATGTCCTTGTATCGAATTCCCCGATTTCCTGCAATTCCCGATACTGCTTTTCCGATAAAATATCGATGCCCATCATATCTGCCATATCTACTGCGTTATTCTCCGGCTTTAATTTTTTCCTTGATTCCTGTGCCTGGCGATCATAACAGATACTTCTGCGTCCTTTAGGAGCTTCTGCAGAACAATCACAAAAAATGTATTCATCAGTTGCTGCATCATAGCTAATTACATCCGGTTCACCGCCAGTTCTCTCCATTTCATAGAGCGCATAGAGCTTCTTAGAGCTATTTTCCATCTCCAAAATGCGGTGTAGAATCTCAGCCCATTGTAAACCTTTGTGACGATTCATATTTGCCTCAAAACGGGTTTTCAACACTTTGAGCAACTCTTTCTGTGGTTCCGCTGAGAATGGCTCCCCCATACTCACCTCCTAAAGCTGTAGTACAGAAATAAATTACTTAAAACAGGGTATAAATTTTTGAAACCTGTTCCGGGATAGATCCATATTGTATTGAACATGGTACAAGTTATGCAAAAATTGAACGCTTATCACAGTTTTCGCAGCTTAATCTCGATCTTGTTCCTTCCAAAGCTTTAAAAAATCATTCATTTTCTGAAAACAAATTATATTCTCTTAACGTACTATTTATGGTTAACTTACCGGTTTTCTATGAATTATCGGTATTATTAGAGGTGTACTCAATAAATGACAGAAATAAAAAAGAGAAGCGAGGTCGCACAAGAGCCCAAAAAGCTAATGCCTCCCTGGCTTAAGCGCAAAATCGCTTACTCTGGTAAACATAACAGCATCCGCTGTAATATTCATGCCAAAGGTCTCCACACTGTCTGTATCGAAGCCAAATGTCCCAACAGAGGTGAGTGTTATTCCAGAGGTGTGGCCACATTCCTTATCATGGGAAATGTGTGCACCAGAAATTGCTCATTCTGCAGCGTTTCCCATGGGACCCCTCCGAAGCTTGACCCTTCCGAGCCGGATCACATAGTAGAGGCGGTTGCAGAGTTAAATCTCAGACACGTGGTAATAACCTCGGTTACCAGAGATGATCTTTCGGATGGTGGCGCATCTGTGTATGCTTTGATAGTGAAAAAGCTTAAAACAACTCTTCCGGATGTTACTATTGAGCTTCTTATTCCTGATTTTAAGGGGGATGTCAGAGCTCTTGACACCGTCTTTGTCTGCAAGCCAGACATTCTGAATCATAATGTGGAAACCGTACCACAGCTCTACCCTATTATCAGACCACAGGCTTCATTCCAGCGCTCTCTTGAGGTGCTTAAGCGCGCCTCTGATCAGGGCTTAACCACTAAATCCGGCATAATGGTTGGATTGGGAGAAAAAAGTGAGGAAGTGATACAAACAATGGAGGCGTTACGAAGCGTTGATTGCTCCATTCTCACTATTGGCCAATATCTGCAGCCATCTGCTGATCAGATAAAAGTGGCAGAATTTGTTCACCCAGAACTTTTTGAGAAATACTCAAAGACTGCAAAGGAGTTAGGTTTTTCAGAAGTTTCTGCAGGCCCTTATGTGAGAAGTTCTTACAGAGCAGACGAGTTGTGGAGCAAGGTTACGAAATGATACCTGAACTGTATAAATACTGTTCAAGTTCTGATATAAATGATAATATTATCCTTATTGATTTAAAGAAACTGCCGGCAATTTTTGCTGCGTAGTTTCAGATTTGTTCAACCATTTTCAAAAGGAGACGGTGACCATGGAGATTCAGATCACCTCACGCCACAACAAAGCATCTCAAACACTTCAGGACACAATCACCGCCGAATTAAACAAAATGGAGAAGTTCTTTGATAAGATCACCTCAGCACATGTAATTCTTGACAGTGAACATGTTGAGAAAACCGTCGAAATAACTATGAGCACACAGGGACGTCAGGTAGTAGCGTTTGCCAAAGCAGAAAGTATCGGTAAAGCTATTGATGAAGCGCTGGCCAAAACTGAACGCCAGTTGAAAAAACTGAATCAGAAGATTAAAAGTCACAAACCAGCTTAACATTTCTCTTACTGAAACTTTCCTGCTGTCCCGGGCTTTCCTGCACAGCAGGGAAGTTTTCTGTTTGCAGCCGAAAGGAGTTGGTTGTGAAAAAAACCAATATGGATCTGATAGTTGGCGGATCCATCCTGATTTCAGTAGTAATTCTTATTGGTGGAGTACTGTGGTTAAAAGATGTTTCCATATCCGCAAAGATGGTCTCACATACTGTGCTTTTCCCCAATGTTGGAACATTACAGATCGGAGATCCTGTAAAAGTTAATGGCGTCTCCAAAGGAGCCGTTTCAAACATATATCTGCGCACCAATGGAGTGGCAGTAGTACTTGATATTGAGAAATCAGTGAAATTAACCGATTCCTGCAAATTTAGTGTACAAAATATTGGAATAATGGGAGAGCGTGGAATCGGAATATTGTATTCAGATAAAGGACGTCCAATAAAAGCCAACACCAAATCCGACACCAGCTTTGTTCCCGGAGTATTCGATCCTGGAATAGCGGAAGCAATGTCAATGTTGGGAGTGGTATTAGCTGAAGTGGAAACGCTTGTGGAAAATGTAAGTTCAATTGTACAAAACACAGTGGGTGACACTGCTTTTGTGACCGTATTTAAAACATTGGTTAATCGTCTGGACACTATATCCAACGTCGCACAAGTACTTCTTTCAGAAAACAAACCGGTTATTGATCGCAGTCTCAAAAACCTGCAAACCATCTCAAGCGACCTTAAGGAAATAGTTTCCAGAAACAGTGATCATATCGATGCAATAATGAATAATGGTGACTCACTCTCTGCGGCAGCCCTTGGGATTGCCTCACAGGTTGATTCGTTAACAGTCTCATTAAATCAGATAATCGGCCAGATAAAAGAGGGTGAAGGTTCTTTAGGAATGATTGTAAATGATTCTGAATTCTATCATGATCTTAAGAAAACTATATCCAATCTGGACACGCTAATAAATGAAGTGCAGGGAGATGCGCTTAAATTAAGAATAAAACTGGGATTTGGCAGAAAAAAGAAAAAGTAATATGGCAGAAAGACTCATACCGGTAATTAATACTTTAGGAATCCATGCCCGTCCTGCATCGATGATAGTGCAGACGGCGATGAAATTTAAATCCAATATCACCTTATCCAAAGGCGGGGTATCAGCCGATGCCAAAAGCATCATGAGTGTGATGATGCTGGCTGCAGCTTATAAATCCCAGGTCCTCATCCGGGCAACCGGAGAAGATGAAAATGAGGCAATTGAGGCTATAGCTTCCTTGTTTGAGAAAAAATTTAATGAGGAATAACCGTTTTCAACTACTATTTTATCCTCTTTAATTTTGCTCCAACCAGATTATTGAAAATCTGCGATAAACGCACAGGAGTAATAATTGACTTCTATTCAGTCATTTTTTCTTATTCTATAAGGATCATAAGAAAGGACCCCCATGAACGAGATTCGTATTGGCTTAATCGGTGCCGGAACAGTCGGTGGTGGTGTAGTCAAGGTTCTGGCCAATAGAGTTGAGGCTTTCAAAAAAGAATTGGGACTTTCTATCAAACTGGCTCGCATTGCAGACAAGCTCAGCTCAAGATTTAATGAACTTCCAGTAAAAGATGCTATCTGTACAACCGAAGCAAACGATGTAATTAATGACCCTTCTATCGATATAGTTATTGAGCTCATTGGGGGTACCACATTCGCCAAAACCGTTGTTCTGGACGCCCTTAATCATAAGAAACATGTGATTACAGCCAACAAGGCACTGATTGCTGAATTCGGGCCACAAATCTTTGAATGCGCAGAGAAAAACAATGTATCTCTATACTTTGAAGCATCGGTTGGTGGTGGCATGCCGGTAATTAAGGCTATCAGAGAAGGATTGGTAGGAAATGATATTTTCTCGGTCAAAACCATTATCAATGGAACCTGTAATTACATACTCTCAACCATGACCTCAGAAGGCCTTCCTTTCGAGCAGGTGCTCAAGGCAGCACAGGAAAAAGGGTATGCGGAAGCCGATCCAACTCTGGATATCAGCGGTGGTGACAGCGGTCATAAGGTGGCTATTCTGGCCTCGCTGATAAGTAACGGCTACATCAGCTATGACAAAATTTACAAAGAAGGAATCACCACCATCGGAGCCCAGGATATTGCTTTTGCCAACGAACTGGGGTATGTTATCAAGCTTCTGGGAATCATTAAAAAAGACAAGGGTGAAGACGGATTGGATGTCCGTGTGCACCCGGCGATGCTGCGAAAAAATCATATTCTGGCCTCGGTCTCAGATGCTTTCAATGCAGTATTAATCGAAGGTGATGCGGTTGGTCAGATTCTTCTTTACGGCAAAGGTGCCGGTGAAATGCCCACAGCATCTGCAGTGGTAAGCGATGTCATAGATGTTGCCAGAAACATCTCAGGTAAAACCCCGATTCGTGTTCCGATGAACTTTTATAGTTACACTAATGCAACAAGTGTTAAAACTATGGATTCGGTCAGCTCCAGGTACTACATGCGATTTACAGTAGATGACAGACCTGGTGTCCTTGCTTCTATTGCTTCTGACCTGGGCAGTCAGGGAATTTCCATAGCATCAGTAATGCAGAAGGAGTGGCATCCTGATAATAGCGTTCCGGTTATTATTTTAACACATCAGGCATTGGAAAAAGGAATTAATCTGGCTTTAAGAAAAATCGAACAATCCGATTACATCAGAGCAAAAACACAATTAATCCGTATAGAAGATTAGTGAACAATATATCCTGTGGTTGAGAAATTATGGTTTATATCAGTACTAGAGGCAATCATTCACCAGTATCATCTTCTGAGGCAATCTGCATGGGAATGGTTCCTCAGGGTGGTTTGTTTGTCCCGGAATCGATTCCGCATCTGAGTAAGGATTTTCTGTATTCATCTGCCAGTTATCAGACTGTGGCACGTGAAGTGTTGAGCCGTTTCCTGACCGATTTCACCTCTGAAGAGCTCGATTTATGTATCAATAAGGCTTATAATTCCGAGAAATTTGGAAGCGATTCTGTAACCAGTCAGATTCAACTGGAAAATGGTCTCTCCATTCTGGAACTATGGCACGGACCAACTGCTGCTTTTAAAGATGTCGCTCTGCAGATAATGCCTCATCTTCTGCAGATCTCAAAAAAGAAAATCAACAGCTCCAGTCACACTTCCATACTGGTTGCCACCTCCGGAGATACAGGTA
>JAAYPC010000170.1 GCA_012519985.1 Fibrobacter sp. | reverse complement strand
ATAGGATTCGATGGCTAAAGCAGCATCCTGATAACCGTCTTTGGTGACTTTGATGGTGTCGATCACTGCACTCAGCCTGGCAAGGTGCCTGAAAGTTTTATTATCCCACTTAGAGGCAGGACTGATATGACCGGTCTTACCGGCCATGACCGGCATTCTAAAATAGGTCGCAGTGCCACCGATATCGACCTTTATCAAAACTATTTTCGATGACAAAGACTGTTTTGTCAGGTTTATAGTATGATACCCGGACGGGAGCTTTTTATCAAACACACAATCAATGAGGGTTCCATCGAGCTGGTAAAAGCTGATCTTCACATGAAGATTGGGTTCGTGAATAGTAACTGCCAACAGACCTTTTTGGAAAACCGCCGAAAAAGAACCATTTTGAACCCGATGCTTTTTAATGGATGAAGGCAAATCAAATTGCCAGTTCCCCTCGGCATCAGTAGTGGTGGTTTTATCGGCTATGACCAGTTGTACGGTCGCACCCTCGATACCTGCCCCGGTCTGGTCTTTAACCGTACCAGAAAGAGTCTGAGCGGAAAATGACTGGTTGAACAGGGAAGTTATAATTAAGAAAAAACAATTAAATCGCAATTTCGTTTGCATTTGGTACCTCAATGAGTGTGTAACAGCCGAAGCTTATTTTAGATTAAATAACCACATCCAAATCTTAAGACTAAATTATAGCTAAAAAGTAACAAGTTATTATATAGTGGATTTTAATACTTCAGAAGTTCTATTATCTGCAGACACAATATAAATTGTCTCTGGTGAATAGGGGCAGGTAAATATATGGGAAGATGGGGTCGGACCTGGATTATCTTCCTCTTAAACCAAGGGTTTATGTGGTTTTAGATGTCAAATTTGAACCGATTAAAAAGAATGTTTCCCCATCATAAAAGGGTAATAAAACGCAAAGCACTCAGAGTTTAAAAGTTTGCAAAAAAAAAGGAATTAAAGAGAAAAAATTACACAGATGTTTCAAAGGGTTTTTAAAATTAGCTTCATTCCGATCTCTTTTCTGATAAACCATGATCTGTAATTTTATACCATAGAAGAAACAAATGGCTGCACAATTTGTTCCAGTTAACGTAATATTTATAAGGTGTATAATGAGATTTATTCTCTTTAGATTGCTTTTATTACCCTGTTTGAGATATATTTAAGGACAGATTAAGAGAAAATTTCACCTTTGGAGGTGGTAAAATGTTGATCAGCTTTTCACTGGAAAACTGGATGTCCTTTAGAGATAGAGTTACATTTTCGATGGTGGCTAGCAAGGAGCGTCAGCATGGTGAGAGGTTACCTAAAATCGAAAAATATCAGATGAGATTACTTCCAATCGCTGCAATCTATGGTGGTAATGCTTCAGGTAAAACCAATTTTTTCAAAGCCTTGAAATTCGCCAGAAGGCTGATTGTACAAGGTATCGGGATAGACAATCTGATTCCTGTTAAACCATTTAGGTTGGATGCAAAAATGGCTGAACAGCCATCGTGGTTTGAATTTGAATTATTGATTGAAAACACCGTTTATGAATACTCCTTTGCTGTGACCAGGAAAGCGGTAGTTGAAGAGAAACTCGTAGCAATTACTAGCACAAGCGAAAAAGTTCTCTATCATCGTAATGGTAATAATACAAATTCTGAAGAATTCTTTAATGATGAACCAAGTTTGCAGTATGCTTTTAAGGGGACCAGAGACAATCAGCTTTTTTTGACAAATTCTGTTTCACAGAAGATCGACAAATATCGTCCTGTCTTTGATTGGTTTAAGAAAAATTTAATACTTATTGCACCAGATGAACGTTTTGAACCTATTGATTTTGGACCTGTCAAGCATTTCTTTGATGAAGAACGCCCGCATTATTCGACTATAAACGAAGTATTGTCGCAGCTTGATACAGGCATTTCGCATTTATGCAGCGAAAGGATCTCTTTTGAAAATTTTCCGATACCTGAAAAATTGAAAACAGAGTTGTTTGAGGAAGTAAAAGATAACACCATTATTCTTTTTCGTAACATGTTGACTAAGGAACGATATTTAATAACTCGCAAAGAAGGTGAGTTAATTGTCAAAAAGCTGGTTACCTGTCATTCAAAGATGGATGGAACTGACGCTAAGTTTGAGCTTTATGAGGAATCGGACGGTTCACAACGAGTAATCGATCTGCTGCCGTTTTTTCTTGAAGTATCAAATCCGGCATCTAAAAAAGTCTTAGTTATTGACGAGCTTGACCGAAGTCTTCACACGTTATTGACTCGTAGTCTTCTTGAGGAGTACTTGAATAGTTGCTCTTCTGAAACCAGATCTCAATTACTTTTAACTACTCATGATGTTCTTCTCATGGACCAGAAACTATTGCGTCGCGATGAGATGTGGGTAACCGAAAGGGATCCAAAAGGTGTTTCAAATATATTTTCATTTAGTGAGTATAAGGATGTAAGGTACGATAAAGATATTCGTAAAAGTTATCTTCAGGGACGAATGGGTGGCATTCCTAAGATTCTTTTAAGGTGTGGAATGTAATGAATATGAGCCAATAATTTTCTTCTGTCGGAGATGGAAGGGGGCAGATCACTGTCAATTTATTAACCGTTTAAAAATTACCTTTTGATATGATTTAACACCCTGGTATAAAACGAGAAAGGTAAGGTCCGACCCCAGGTCTTCCACAAATTAAAAAAAGCACCTCTCTCCGAACCAAAAAGAGGTGCTTCCTTGAAAATGTATTTCAGTTACCCTGATTACTGCATCGATATCGACTTGACCTGAACTACCTGACTGCCCAGTGACATTTTGATCATATAGACTCCAGGCTGCATTCTTGCATTGTTGAGCGGGAGCATCAATTGTGATTCGCGTGTCAGCCCGGAATACAGTGTCGTTATGAATCTGCCGGAGAGGTTATATACGTCGACAGTCAGAGGCTGCTGCGGAGCCGCTTGTGAAAAGTCAAGCCGCAATACCTTGTTTGCACCATTAACTAAAGACACATCAAAACCACCTGCCTTTTTCCCGGCAGTTTTCTGATCGATTGTCCCGGTTGGAGCAGGGTTAAACTTCCAATAGTTGAACTTGAAGAGATCGCCGTTGCCGCCAACGAACTTCATGACCAGGTCGTGCTTGCCGGCGGCCACGGTTACATCACAGGTCTTGGTAGTCCAGGATGATGCCCCTGAGACATCACAGGTCCCGATCAGTGTACCGACCTGACTGCCGAGGCGAAGCTCGATCTTTGCGTTATTCCCCGATGAAGAAACCCGTGCCTCAAATGAGACGGCACCATCCTTGAAATCGACCTCCCTGACCTTGAGTGTGTCCCCGTTATTGATGGATGTAAGATTGATGCCGCCGCCGATGTCGTTACAATCCTCGGTCTTGAGCCCTCTTGAGTCGGCAATAGTCTCTGCCTCGACCCGCTTATAGGGATCGAGCGTGCCAACAGGTGCCGGACCCTGTTTGGTCATGGTCAGACTGGGAATGCTCCCATCAGGCCCGTAGGTGAACTCTTCCACACAGACCGAGCGTTTGAAACTTCCTCCGCCAGGCAATGCACCGTTGTGATAGAACATATAGGAACGACCTTTGTAGTCGACGACACCGGCGTGATTGGTGCCAATATTGGGGTTGCCGAAAATGTAGCCCTTAAAATTCCAGGGTCCGGTTGGTGAGTTGCTGGTCGCATAGCTGATTCTTTGATTAGATCCGGAATAGACCATGTAATAGATCGACTCGCGCTTGTAGAACCATGGCCCCTCGATAAATCCCTGCAATGGTATTCTGGAGGTAACGCTCCCTGTCGGGGTGATCATATCTTCTGCCAGCCTCACCATACGGAGGTTACCATTACCCCAGTAGAGATAGGCCTGCCCGTCATCGTCAATGAACACTGTTGGATCTATAGCCATTTGCCCTTCCTGTGCTATCGCCCTGCCAACCGGGTCTACGAATGGACCTGTAGGATTGTCAGAAACGGCCACACCGATTTTTGCACCAGTATTGTTATTGAGTGGCACGTACAGATAAATTTTACCGTTTCTGGGTATAGCCTGCGGTGCCCAGGCATTATCGGTAAACCATTTGAAGTCTTTCCCGGCGCAGATAATACCGCGGTCGGTCCAGTTCACCATGTCCACGGTTGAGAAGAGCTTATAGTTATCCATCGTGTAGAAGTTGTCCCTCGTGATATCTTCGTCGTGGGAGGTATAGAGGAATAAAGTATCCATGTACACCATGGGGGCAGGGTCGGCCGTGTAACAGGTTTGCACAATCGGATTGTCGGTAAAACCGGTTGTGGCGCAGAAAAGTAACGCCAGTGGCAGGAAAAAACGTTTGTTCACCATAATCACATCCTTTAACAAGAAATATTTATGATTGGAAATTATTTATAAGCTAGAATAGAATTCCTGTTGGAATACCTCTTCGTATCAAGTCAGAACCCCGGCAGAGTATGCTGGTTTCAATTTAATCGCTTTATTGCATCCCGGTCTGTACGGCTAAGGATGCATCAACAGACAGAAATCAATAGCCCTGTTTTGTTTAATGTACCACTAAATGTACCACTAATATATAAAGATATCTTTATTAAATGATTGTCGATTCAGGGGAGAGTATGAATAAAGTGTTCTATATTTTGGAACACCTCTTCAGTGTTATTTAGCTAAAGCAGCGGCGGTCTTAACACAAGTGGGGCATTTCATATCGGAAAGCACCAAATCACAATTCTTAAATTCCAAACAAATCCCAAATTACAATACCAAACAGGAATAAGAAAATTCGAAAAAGGATAGAGACCTCCATTCCTGTTCTTTTTTTGTTAAGGATTTGGTGTGATTTGGTATTTATTAGCGTGCCGAGACGGTACATTTTAAGCAAATCACCCTTCCCGACACATCGGGGATCAATGAACTTTTTGATGCGATTCAGGCGTTTTAATGTTGTAGACGTTAGAGTAATGAAACATTTTGCTTCAAAAATCAACAAAAGCTATGTTATAAGATTCAACTGATGACAGAAGGTTTCAGCTAAGGAGATCGTATCAGGTGTCTTTACATTAAAGCCGGTGAGATGACAATCCGGCATCGGATTGATCTCGAGCAAAGCCGCGAAGTAAGATAATAGAAATCTATTTCAGGTGTATATTGTAATCCTAAATGTTTAGAACAACCAAATCAAGCGCATATTGTCGCTTTCAAGTATTTAGAATAGTCGAATTATGCTTATATTGACACTTCTAAGATATTAGAACAGCCAAATTAAGCACATATCGGTACTTTTAAGTGTTTAGAACAGTTGAATTACACGTGTATGGACATCAAATTTATTTAGAACTGCTGAATCACGCGTATGTTGGCCCATCTAAGATTTAAGAACAGCCAATTACACGTATGTTGGCTCATCTATGTGTTAAGAATATGTGAATTACACGTATATTGACACTTCTAAGATTATAATCAGCCAAATTACGCAAAGTATTGCCCCATTACGATTTCAGAACAGGCAAAGTAGACAATACATTGGTCCCCTAAAATTTTTGAAAAGTGAATTTCAGCATATATTGGTCCCCCTAAGAGTTCAAAACATCGAATTTCAGCGTATATCGGTCCCCCTAAGAGTTTAAAACATCGAATTTCAGCGTATATCGGTCCCCCTAAGAGTTTAAAACAACGAATTTCAGCGCATATCGGTCCCCCTAAGTGTTTAGAATAGCAAAGTTACGCGTTACATCGGTCCCCCTAAGTGTTTAAAGTAGCAATGTCACGTGTAAAATTGCACTTCTAAAGTAAATAGTTGGCAGTAATACGCGTAAAATCGCACTTCTAAAGTGTATGGTTGGCAGCAAAACGCGTAAAATCGTACTTCTAAAGTGTATGGTTGGCAGCAAAACGCGTAAAATCGCACTTCTAAAGTGTATGGTTGACAGAAATTACACGTAAAGTTGCACTTTTAAAGTGTTTGGTCTGCTGAAATAAGCATATTTGGCATTCTCAAAGTTTTTGGCCTGCTGAATACGCGCATTTTGATATTTCTAAAAATGTTCAGGCCGCTGAATTACAAAAATACTGGTATCTTTATAGGGTATATAGAACGGCTGATCTGCTGCATTCAAAAGAATATTATAGACTCTATCAGCAGATGCTGCAATCAAAGAGTCGGGATGGCTGCATTGTCCCCGGACAAACTTTACAAGTTGACTATGTTGTAAAAAAACTTTTTTTCTTAAAACGCAGAGTGCGCAGAAAACGCAGAGAAAAAAGCTTCGCGTTTTGAGAGAAAGCTTCTCTCTGGATGTAAAACTCAGAACAGGTGGTTTTTTCAGGTTTGGCAAAGAAGGAATATGTCCTAAATTCGAAGGCAATATCGCCCGCATTCTGACATTCTGACTGCAGGGCCGGCTGTAACCAATAAAGGGCGCATGCCTTACCAAAAGAATAAATCTTTGGCATTGCCCAAATTAATGGGAATACTAAAAGCGAAAAGAAGGTTAAAACGCATAGTCCGCAAAGTAAACAAACAGTGGAAAAAAGTGATAACAATAAACAATTGTAAAAAGAAACAAAGTTTCCTAAAAGGGTAAACAGATCAGTTTATCACTTAGGGAAGTAATCTAATCCAACATTTTTGATCCTCCATATCACTTTCCCCAAATAATACCCACAAACGCCGCCTGTCCATCTTTACCATTTTATTACTGCAAATCACCAATAAATAATTTCTCTGTATTATTGCAATCAGTTATTTTCTTTTGACTTCATTAATATGCCTGCAACAGGAGGGATGAGTGTGAATATTATCGAGATAAAGGGACTCAAAAAAGACTACGCTTTAGGTAAGACTACAGTAAACGCGATTCGGGGGATAGACCTCTCAATCGAGAAAGGTGATTTCCTCAGTATCATCGGGCCATCAGGCAGTGGAAAAACTACTCTTTTGAACATTATTGGCTGCATCGACCACGCGACTTCTGGAAGCGTAAAAATTGCCGGCAAGGAGATTACATCGCTTAATGATAAAAAAATCACCGACATTCGCCTTCACCAGATTGGGTTTATTTTCCAGACTTTTAATCTGATCCCTGTGCTTAACGCTCTGGAAAATGTGGAATTTCCTTTATTGCTCATGAAAAACCGGACCAGAGGGGAGGTACGAAAAAAAGCACTTTCACTACTGGAGGCAGTTGGATTAAATGAGCATATCAAACACCGGCCTTCAGAACTCTCCGGAGGACAGCGTCAGAGGGTCGCTATTGCCAGGGCCCTGGTCACTGGTCCCGATATTGTTCTTGCAGATGAACCCACAGCTAACCTCGATTCGGTTACTGGTGCATCGATTCTTGATGCCATGCGGACAATGAACGAGCGCGAGCATACCACTTTTATCTTTTCTACCCACGATGCAAATGTACTCAAGTATGCCCGTAAGGTCATAAAGATCAAAGATGGCCTTATTGTGGAGGAGTAATCATGAATCTTATTATAAAAATATCATGGCGCAATATCATGCGTCACAAAGGAAAAAGTATAGTAATCGGGGTAATCCTTTTTCTCGGTGCACTTCTCATGACCGTAGGCAATGGAGTCATTTCCGGCATGGACAGAGGCATGCAGAAGAATATTGTTGAAGGGTTTACAGGAGATGCACTGATTATTTCAGAAAAACAGGAATCGGATGATGTTTTAATGGAGATGATGGGGAAAGCGGTCGCACCCATCGAAAATTTTAAGCAGATCGATTCTGCACTTGCAAAGCTCCCATACATTAAAAAGAGACTTCCTGTCGGTAAAAATTTCGCGATGGCTCTTAATTCTGATGGAGCAATAGCGGATGGGGTATTTGTTCTTGGAGTGGATTTCAGACAGTACAGGGATTTCTTCGGAGATAATCTCAAACTTATCGAGGGTAACTTTCCAGAAAAGAATAACGAGCCATTTGCATTGATTCCTACAGGATGGCGTAAACAGTATGGTGAATATTACAGTGTCATTCTCACCCCTGAGCGTTGTAAACCGGACACATCCACTTTAGGAAAAGAGATACTGGAGCGGATTAATGACATGCAGATTCAACATGATATTGTATATATGGGGATGAGTACCGAAAACACCACAACCGACATACGGGTGCCTGTCAATGCTATTGTAAAATACCGCTCCCTGAATACCATCTGGGGAATGTTTCCGATTCTTGACATCGAATCCTACAGGGAGTGTCTGGGCTATTTCAGTGCAAAAGATAAGGTTGCAGATATTAAGAAAGAGGATGAATTACTCCTTTCTGCATCCTCCGAATCGATAGATGACATGTTCAGTGGCGCTGACATGTTCGAAACAGAGGACAATGGCAGGGATGCTATTACTCTTACAGAAGGAAGCCTGGCAACTGTAAAACAGGTGCGTGAAGAAGAAATCGATTTGAATGATGGTACTTTCAATATGATACTGCTTCGGTTTGCCGATAAAGCCAAC
This sequence comes from Fibrobacter sp., assembly GCA_012519985.1. GTDB lineage: Bacteria > Fibrobacterota > Chitinivibrionia > Chitinivibrionales > Chitinispirillaceae > JAAYPC01. The sequence continues at coordinate 4,543 of JAAYPC010000170.1, read as the reverse complement.
CTTGAGCAGACAGTAAAAGCATTAAACAAGGATCTTTCAGAGCTTAATCTGGGGGTAAGGGTAATTACCTGGAAAAAAGCAGCCGGGATAATAGGATCGATGGCCGTGCTCATAAAGACATCATTGTTTGTGTTTGTAATGTTTCTGTTTTTCGTGGCCATCATTATTATTGTCAATACACTTTCCATGGCTGCTCTGGAGCGAACCAGTGAGATTGGTATGATGCGTGCGGTGGGAGCCAGAAAGAGTTTCATACGGCTGATGTTTCTGGGTGAGACTGCTGTTCTCTCAGCAGTATTTGGTGGGGCAGGAATTGTTCTGGGAATCATAATAGTAAATATAGTCGCAGCATTTAACATCTCTACTAATAATGATATGGTGCAACTACTGTTTGGCGGTGACACATTCAGGCCGTTTCTCTCTCTATTAGATATTGGGCTTGCACTGATCCAGCTTGTAATTGTAACGCTTATCGCAGTTATATATCCGATCCGCGTAGCAAGCAATATAAAGCCGCTGGATGCCATCTCAAGGGACTAGGAGCAGATATGCTACAGATAATAAGTATAAGTTTAAGAAACCTTGTTCGCCAGAAACGCAGAAATATCCTGTTGGGTGTAGCCATTGCTTTTGGTACATTGGTGCTTGTTCTGGCCAATGCATTTTCTCATGGTATTTCAAAAGTGTTATTGGAAAGAATTGTAAGATATACCAACGGGCATGTCGCCATCTCCTATGTACGCAACGGAAACGTGATGTCCCAGGTTTTCCACGATGATGTGAAAATTCGTGATGCGATCAAGGCCGTTGCACCATCAGATGCCCGCGTTGAAGAGGCAGTAGGAGTTTTCGGCAGGGCTATTGGCAATGGTGTTGCAGATAATGTGTATCTTGTCGGGGTAGACCTGTTTACAGAGATAACAGAAAAAGAAGTAAAGGAGTTTGAGTCCAATTTCAAAATGATAGAGGGATCTTTTGACAGGCTTAAAGATACCACTGTGGTTGGCTATCCTGTTTGTCTGTCAAAGCAAAAAGCAGATTATCTGAAGCTCAAAATGGGCGATGTGTTGAGGGTGCGTTTTAACACTGTGAGAAATCAGGCCAGCAGTGCGCAGCTCACGATTGTCGGAATTTTCAAACCATCCAATGTGTTTATGTCTATGCCGATCTTTCTCAACCTCGAGCATGCACGTTTTCTTGCCGGATATGGACCACACGACATCGCATCTTTTCAGGTGAATATGGATAATCCCCAGCTCAATGCAAAGAAGGTGGCTAATGATATCCATGAAAAATTAAAACCTGGTCTGGCCGTGATGCCGGGAAGGGGAGAAAACAATGGGTGTACAGCCGATATGCTGACTCTTGGTTTCCGTACCGATTCTGCATCCTTAGCGGTGATGCAAAAAAATATTACGCTCAAACAGGGAGACAGTGCATCTGCGTTTGTATATAACGGGGTAATCCTGTCTCACTCTCTTGCAAAGCAGAGCAACTGGAAAAAGGGTGATACAATACGTTTTAGCTGGACGGGCAAATACGATACTGCGGGCAATTTTACCAGATTTGTTGTTACAGCAATTGCAGACAGCAACTCGCCACTTCCCCAGAAAAGCCTTCTTGTCAATGAGCGGGAATTTTACCGCGCCTATTACAACCCGTTGCCATCGGTGCCCGACCCGACATGGCAGGAGAACCTCCCTGATTCGGTTCATCCTCTTTATGCAGCTCTGGCACCGGAATATATGCTGATGAAACGGTGTAATACAACGGATGAATACACGAAAATTTTCAAGGAGATGGGCCGTTCAAAGTTTAAAGGAATTATGGTAAGTGTACAATCGATGTACGAGACTGCTTCAGCGGTTTTGAACGTTGAATTTGCATTGAATCTTATTACACTTGCTGCAGGGCTGATACTCTTTTGTATTATACTTATTGGTGTAGTCAACACGCTTCGAATGACCATAAGAGAGCGGACCCGCGAGATTGGTACTATGCGGGCTATCGGGATGCAGAAGAAAGATGTACTTTCGATGTTTCTTCTGGAAACCGGATTTCTGACGCTTTTCGCCTCCATCGTTGGAACAATACTGGCATTTCTGGTTATGTATGGCCTTTCTTCCATTACCATCGATGCGAGTGACAATCCCATGGGAATGCTACTGGTCGAAGGGCATCTTTACTTTGCTCCTACACTGGCAGCAGCAGTCTCCTATATAGTGTTTATCATAGGGATCACGATTTTTACTGCATTTTTTCCGGCAAGGCGTGCTGCCACCATGATTGTATCGGATGCTTTACGGCACGTCGAATAACAGAGAAAAGGAAAACAGGATGAAAAGATTCTTTTTTGGATGTCTGGTTCTTGCAGCGATTAACGCAGGGGCAGTTACGGTAGATTCACTTCTTGTCGAAGTAGAAAAAACTACTGAAGTCCATACCGATGCCCAGGCAAATGTGACTTTAACACAGCAGAAGACCAACCAGGGTACAAAAACCATAGAGATGGTCTGGTATAGACGGGACTCCGATGATGCATTTATGATCGTTATGATTGCTCCGGAATCGGAGAAAGGAAACGGTTATCTTCGTATGGGAGAGAACTTCTGGATGTACCGTAAGAACACCAGGACTTTCCAGCATATCAATCGTGATGAAAATATTGGTGGCTCTGATGCCCAGGCTGATGATTTTGAAAAACGTAAACTGACCGAACTTTACGAGCCTGTGTCTGACAAAGACGGAAAGCAGGTTCTTTCTGAAGAGATGCTGGGAAATATCCCGGTCTACCGGTTTGAGGTCAAAGCAAAAGTAAATGATGTCGATTATCCCAAAAAGATCTACTGGATCCGAAAAGATAACAGTCTTGTTTTAAAAGAGCAGTCTTTTGCACTGTCGGGTTCACTTATGCAGACCGCTTATTATTTAAAGTATAGCCTGGTAGATAAGAGCTATGTCCCTGTCAAAATGATGTTTGTGGATGAGTTCGAGAAGGGTAACAAAACCATAGTGGAGATTTCCGGTATCTCCACCAAGGCGCTTGATGACAAGTTGTTTACCAAAGCATATCTTGAAAATCTGAGTAAATAGACTATGAAAAAAAATAACCTGCTTTTATTCTTACTGCTGCTTTGTGCATCGGTTGCTGCACAGTTGGATGAGTTCGATGAGAATGCCCTGTTCAGCGATACTGCGATGATTGAGGTGCATGATACTAACTCCGTACCTGTGGAAAAGGCAAGTATTGTCGAAAAGCTTCGCACCAGTATTGGTGGAGAGATCATAGGTGCTTCGGAAATAGTGTCAACAAGAGAATTTACCGATGAGCCAGGACTTAACAACACGTTTATGCTGAACCGTCTTGTGGGTTCGGTAACACTGGATTCCCGTCTCCAGAATGACACCAAAGTATTCGGAAATCTTGAGGTCAATTATTTCCCGGGTTTCGACAGTTCAAATGTCATGTATCGTGCTTCCGGAATAGAGGACAACTACTCGCTTTATCTGCGGGAGTTTTTCATGGATTTCAACTTTAACCGAAGTGTCTATTTCAGAATCGGAAAACAGGTATTGCAATGGGGCAGATGTTACTTTTGGAATCCAACCGATCTTATTAATGTGGAAAGAAACAGTTTTGTGGAAAAGATAGGTTCCCGTGAAGGAGTCTATGGCGCCAGGCTTCATGTGCCATTTGGTACAATAGCAAATATCTACTCTTTTATCAACATACAAACGGTAAACCGTATCGACAGCATCGCCGGAACAGTCAAATTCGAATATCTTCTTGGAAGAAGCGAGATGGCACTTTCGGTCTGGGGAAAAAGAGGAAAGCCGGTGGTACTGGGTTATGATATTTCATCGCGGGTATGGGATCTGGATGTCAAGGGGGAAATCAGTCTAACTACCGGTGGAGATTTTCAGGCGAGTATAAAACAGCGGGACAGTTCCTTATTCGTGGAAGAGATAAGTAGTGGTGCCACACCACGTTTGAGCCTTTCGGTGGGCAGATCATTTGGTTTTATGGGATTTCCCAATGCCTTGATGATCAACCTGGAGGGATATTACAATGGGGGCGGTTACAAAGGAAACATGTTCAGAGATACTTCCAGATATGTGATACATGCCGACCGGTTCAAATCGTTATCTTATGAAGAGAAACCACGGGCCACAAAAACAGAGGTACTTCTTGAGGGCAATCTGTATGAACCCAACTACCATTCCCGTTATTATGCGGCTTTGTTTGTTAATATCAGCCGTCTATTCTTGAGCGGACTTACCTGCAATCTGGCTGGAATTGTCAACATCGAACAGGCTTCATCGATGGTTACCGGTACATTTGCCTACACCATGCTTAACAATGTGACAATAAGTACAACACTGACTGGTTACATTGGGGAGAAAAATACGGAGTACACGATGTTTGATCAGTTGTTGGGGTTGAGGATTTTGGCGAGTGTAAGTTTTTGATTTGAGGTGATTGTTATATTTGAAATTATTCAGCCTCACAATCATCTTTTGAAAAATTTGTGACTATAATAGT
>JAAYPC010000169.1 GCA_012519985.1 Fibrobacter sp. | reverse complement strand
ACAGTGGAAGATGGGAAAACACCGGTTGTGGATAATTATTATATGGCTCCATATTGTAACGCTGTTATAACACCAATCTCTGGCAATGATTATTGCGCGACAATCACGTTCAATGTTACATTGCCTGCAGGCGGACGTATACCGGAAAATGACGGACTTAATTTTTCTTTGCATTATTCTGATTGGTCGTCATCATGGAATACCAGCAACGATTATTCACGACCTGCAAGTAGCAGTTACGTTCAGAATGATAGAGTTGCCATATTTAACAGCTCAAATCAACTGATTTATGGATCACAACCCTGATTTTTAAATAAAAAAGAGAAGGCTTTGCCTTCTCTTTTATTTCGCCAGTCAGGGCGCAGATACTTGATTCCCTCATTAGACAGCAATATTTGTAAAACATCCGTTTTAACTAATGATTCCAGAATAACAGAGTTTCATATTTCCTATAATCAACTATTTCCAATATCTCCCGCCAGCAGCAGTAACTTCGTCCAGAATAAATGAACACATGGCATCTATTTCTGCCCAAATCTCCTTAGTACAGCAGGTATTCATCGTCTCTATATCAGCAGGTTCAATCGAAATTATCACTGTTTCAGGAAGAATCTCCATCATCTCGGCCATAGCCAATGTTTCTGCAAAGCTTAACTGGTGCATGGAATTCTTAGGGGATGTCCCCAGACGTATATCATTGATGGTTAATCGGGATACAGTTCCTGGAGTCAATCCTCTGATTGCAGTATCTGCTACTATCAGATGATCGGCACTGCTTATCGAATGCAATAGCTTTATTCCCAGAGTACCTCCATCAAGAAGTGTCACATTATCGGAAAACCTGTACATTTCTCCCAGTTTTCTGATAGCGTAAACTCCCGCGCCTTCATCGGACATCAGGACGTTGCCAACCCCCAAGACCAGAATTTGTTTTTTGTCCATGTCAGGAGACTTTTACGGTGTAAGAACTGTTCTTTTTCTGATCCAGGACATGAACGGCGCAGGCCAGGCAGGGATCGTAGGAATGGATTATTCTCAAAATCTCTATGGGCTTTGAAGGATCTTCTACCGGTGTACCAATCAGAGCCTGCTCCACAGGCCCACGCATATCGTTATTATCCCTGGGGCCAAGATTCCAGGTCGATGGCACAACCATCTGGTAGTTATTGATTTTACCGTCCTGAATATCGATCCAATGACCCAGAGCTCCACGTGGGGCTTCGGTTAATCCATACCCTTTTATCTGACCGGAAGAAGGAATAGCAGCTTCCGTAAGTACTTCGCCATCGGGATCCAGATCATTTAACCAGGAATTCATTGCATCTGCAATTACTTTTGTTTCCAACGCTCTTGCCGCAGTACGTCCAAGGGTAGAATGAAGATCGGATAAAACCAGCTCCGTATCTAACAGAAACGCATTGACCAACAATTCAAGGCTTGAAATGTTTTTATGATTAATAAGAATCCTTGCAAGGGGCCCAACCTCCATCGCTTTACTTTCATAACGCGGAGCCTTGAGCCATGAGTATCTGCTGTCTGTGGAATACTGATCGTAGGCAGGATCGGTCTTGCCAACCGATGGATGCAGGGCAGAACCGCTATACCAGCTATGGCTGACATGTTCGGAAATTCCAGATATATCTAGATAATTGGCAGTCGTTGATCTGTTCAGGATACAACCCGGGTTAAACAGAAAAGCTCCTGAATCATTGAGAGGAAACCCTCCATAGCACATGTAGTTTGTAAAACCGCCAATCCCTTTCCAGGATTTGTACTTTTTTGTAATATGTATTATATCGGGAATGTAGATAGAGTCTATAAGAGAGCGCATCTGTGAAAGTAACGAACGGAACCTGGCGATTCGTTCGGAATTGATATCATATTTACAGGTAACACCACCGACCCGAAGGCTCTGTACATGAGGGTTTTTTGCGCCGAAAATTGCCTGCATCTCTGCGGCAATAAGCTGCTGGCGCAATACATAAAGATAATGAGCGGCAAACAGTAAATTCTCTTCAGGAGTAAGAAGATAGGCACTGTGTCCCCAATAGCCACCATTGAATATTCCTAACTGACCACTATTTACAAATTTCTGAAGTCGCGATTTTGCTGCTGCAAAATCAATTGAAGGAGCATTCGGGGAAAGTGTTTTGGCAAGCTCGGTGGTTTCTTTAGGATCAGCACTTAATGCACTTACAATATCCACCCAATCCAGACTGTGGAGATGGTAAAAGTGTATCAAATGATCATGCACGAACTGGGATCCCATGAGAAGATTCCTTACAATCCTGGCATTTGGAGGAACCTTAATGTCAAGGGCATGTTCAACGCTGCGCACTGAAGCTTCTCCGTGAACATAAGTGCATACACCGCACACTCTTTGTGCAAACAGCCAGGCATCGTTGGGATCTCTTCCTTTAAGGATAGTCTCGATACCCCTGAACAATGTCCCGGAGCTCCATGCATCTGTAACTTTATTATCTGTAACTTCGACCTCTATTTTCAGGTGACCTTCAATGCGGGTTATCGGATCTATCGTTATGCGTGCCATTACCGGATTCCTTCTTGAAAATAACTTCCCTGGTATAAATTTCGGATTTACCTGACCCTAAGACGTTTCTTGATGAGATTACCGTTTTTTTCAATAAACAACTGATTTGTACCATGCTTATTATGTTGTACAATATCAGAAGCTTTTTTGGAAATCTTGCGGCCGGTAAGGTCGAAAATCTCCGTAGAAGTTTCCGTTATTTTTTTGTGAACCTTCCGGTCTGCCCGTGGGTTGACTGCAATCGGATTAACTTTCTTTTCGAAAACGACCTTGGGACTGGGGAATTTGTCATAGACATCATCGGCGTGTTTTCCCCAGAACGGCGTATTGATATCCCAGAAATCCGGATCGCTGCATCCGATGCAGACATGGCCTGCCTTCATCGGGAAACTGGTTTCATTATTAAATTTTACCGTAGCGCAATTGTTACAGGTGTTAGGTCCTTTACATCCCTGATCCATCAAACATCTTTGAAGAGCATCGGGATCAGCAAATTCCACATATTGGTTGAATGGGCAGGTGTCGTGAATATATTCTCCATAGGCAAATTTAGGCCTGAGATAATCATCGGTTGCCGGAAGTCTTCCATTAAGCAGGTAATAGGTGATAACCCCTGCAAAAGAGACTGGATTTGGTGGACAGCCCGGGACGTTAACCACCGGGGGAAGAGCAATGTGTTTAAGAGCTGCAATGAGATTTTTGGAGCCGGTGGGATTTGGCTCTGCTGCAGCAATACCGCCAAAAGATGAGCAGGTGCCGATTGCGATAATGCATTTGGCTTTCGGACATATTTCTTCAGCAATACTGAGCATCGTTTTCCCATTGATCGTTCCATAAATACCCTTATCTTTGGTGGGAATTGCTCCTTCCACCACGCAGATAAAATTTCCTTTGTTTTTATTTGCAGTTTCGATCAGAATATCATGCACCGTTGCCCCTGCTCCAGCCATCAGAGTCTCATGGTAATCAACTGAAACTTTATCCAGAAGGAGCTCATCGGTGTAAGGGCTGGTTGCACGCAAAAATGATTCAGTGCATCCGGTACATTCGGCGAAATGCAACCACAGTATAATAGGACGGCTTTGGGAGGTGAGAGCAGCAAACACTTTCGATCCGCCGGCAGGTCCTAGTCCGATTGCAACTGCTACTGTTGAACAGAATTTGAGGAAATCACGTCTCGAAATACCGATGTTTTCATTATCCGGATCTGGTGCCATTTTCCTGTTACTCCCTGGCAATTGCTGGTTTAACGTTGATTTTGATGGCCAAGCTGAATGATCACATTAATATAAGAAAAATATTCAATGAGATATGTTATTTGTGTATATAAAAATGGTTTAGAAATCCTTAGCTCCTTATAGTCCTTAAATCAGCAGATTCCTGGCAATGACTGAAGCGGGTGGAACTTAGATTCACCGCACACCTCCGATCTCGGTGATAACCTGAACGGGGAAACGCTGTTATTTTGTCACCTGGCCGATGCTGCAGGCTTGCTGTTTCAGAATCATTTGCGATTAAATTGTACACTATCAGTTCCGGTAATGACCAAAGACATTGCTGTGGTCAACAAAGGGGGCTAAAACCCACGCTCTGAACGGTGTTGCTATTGTTGATGATTCTGGGTATGTGGCCATAACTTCTTCATCAATGGAGCATTCGCTTATTCAGATAATCAATGAATTCTTTCATCCCCAGCCCGTTGATTGCTGCAATTT
>JAAYPC010000168.1 GCA_012519985.1 Fibrobacter sp. | reverse complement strand
TGATAATAATATCAGCCACTACTGGTAATCGACTCATTCTTTTTTAGAATAAAAAAGCCCTCCGGAATTAACCGGAGAGCTTATACACTCAGATAAAAGTAATTAAATTTCAATCCAGATAGATATCATTCACATTACTGGTAATTTTAACATCATTTTTGTAAGCAGTGTACCAGTCAAAATATGCTCTATGAGTCATTTGACTCTTCAACCGTTCTCTTGTCAAGGTGATTTCATTGGAATCCCATGGAATGCTGTCAATAGTGTCTTTCCATAACGGTTTTACCAGATAGTAAGATTTATCCTGTTCGATAACAGGGGAGATCTTACCAATCGGAAGAGCATGGGCTGCAACCGCTACTTTAGAGTTATAACCCACTCCCGGGATATACTGTGCACAACTTATGGTATCAGTAACACCGGAAATCAGGTTGGAATCTGCTTCCTTAAGATCTGCCAAAGAAGCATCGCTGCTCAGTGTTTTCAGAGTCTTCTCCATATATTCCCTGGCAGCCACTTTGGTTAAAGAATCGATAAGAACGTTTCTGAGTGAATCTTTGGCCATTTCAAAAGGCATGACTCCCTTTTTAGATTTTCCTTTTACAACCAACAGATAAATGGCATCATCATTTTCCAGTCTTTCAGAGACCACCGATTTATCGTTTTCTGCACCAAAGATAAACTGTCCAGCTCCGCTGAGATATCCCACACCTGGAATCATTTCACCTTTTGCGAAGAAACCAGTTGAATCGAGCTGAACATTTTTAATGTTTTTCACGGTTTCGGCAAATCCTTTATCCAGAATCATTTCGCGAACGCTGTCGGCTTCAGCGGCAACCATGTCCACAGTCTCTATTGTGGGAGTAATCTTTCTGAGGATATGACGAGCTTTTACTTGTTCCTTACCATCTTTGGTGGTTTTCCCTTCCACCATGATCAGATGGTAGCCAAACTGGCTTTTAACAGGGTCGGAGATTTTGCCACTGTCCAGAGAGAAAGCCACAGTTTCAAACTCCGGTACCATTGCCCCTCGGCCAAACCATCCCAGATCTCCACCATTGTTTTGGGCGCTAGGGTCATCAGAGAGAGTCTTAGCCAATCTTGTAAACTCTTCCACCTGATTATCAGCAGAAACAATCTGATTCTTAAAATCTATCATTTCCTGATAATAGACCTGCTCGTCATAAGCGGTAGCGATCTTAGGGAATTTAAAGAAGTAAACCTGTGCTTTTTCATCGGTTTTCAAAGAGTCTTTTTTCTGATTGTAGAGATTTTTAACTGCCTGTTCATTGATTTTAGAGGAATCGATTCCGATCTTCGAAGTGTTGACAGTGGCGTACTCAAACACCAGTTTTTCTTTTTCGAGGCGGTATTGATGTTCGATTTCACTTCTGGAAGGATTAGTGTTGGCACTGAGCAGTATTTCCAGAGTCTGAGCAGGAATAATGTCCTTCTCAGCACGATCTGAAATGTAGTTAAGCCAAGGGTTATGCTGATACATATCAGGGTCACTGAGAAAATCAACGTACTTGCTGGTGTCAAAAACCCCGTTGGTCTGAAACAGTGATGCGGTATCTACTCCCGGAAGTGGATTTCTTTTAATATACTCGAAGACCTGATCTGCTGAAGCTCCAAGTTTCATCTGCTGAATAACTCTGGTCATAAGGATTCTGTTAACCTCACGTTCCCAAACATCCTGAGGCACCCGTTTTAACTCCATTGGAGAAGCATCTCTTCTATCCTCCTGAATCCTCTGCCTTTCAGCAATGACCTGCTGATCAAAGTAACTCAGTGGAACTTCCTTACCATCGATTTTGCCCGCTGCCCTTGCCTTGGGACTTAATCCTGAAACATTCATACCCCAATCAAGAAATATTGTAGCAATAAAGGCAACTAAGACGATAATCATTAAAGTGGGAGCTAAATCCCGCATTTTATTTATCATACACTCTCCTATATTTTATGCGTATGGGGACGTGAAAATTGTATTCTATTTAAATAAGGGTGTAATCCGAGGCTTCACTGAGGAAGGAGTACGGAAAAGAGAAAGTCTGATTAAAAGGAAAACCAGACTTCTCCATCTATTATCACCCTGGACTATTTCTTACTTTCTACCTGAACCGCAGGTTTCCCTTTAAGAAAACTGTTATAACGAACGCTGTCTGAGAGCAATGCCAAAGCAGCTTTCATCTGCACATCATCAGCCAGTTTGGTACGATAATATATTTCATGGTCCTGCCCAAACTCACGCACCAGAAAGGCTTCCTTAAGATGTTTTCTGATCTCAGTATTGTTGCTGCTAAAAGTCCGTCTGCTTTCTTCATTTAAAAGCGAATCAATTTTTGCCGCACAGCTTTTCAATACCTGCAATTCCTTATCATTCCACTTGGGCTGTTCAGGATAAATTTCGACCTTCTTGCCCGCAGAATCTACAGTATCCTTTATCCCTGTACCCATCTTGAACTCATTAAAGCGAAGCTGAGGCACAGTCTGAAAAGAGAATTTGATAGAATCCAGATAATTCTGAAAATCTTTCATTATCACATCGTCAACGACAAAACTACTGTCAACTTTTATTTTTCTCTTTTTCAGACGAGGATACTCATAGTTGGCAAACTGGAAAAATGCATCTTTGACGAACAGAGCTCGCACAGGAAGACTGGGCAGAGCAGGCGTAATGACAGTATCTGGAATTATTCCGCCACTACCATAGACGATTCTGCCATTTTTGGTTTTATATTGAGTGGTATCGATTTTAGAGGAACTTACAGAATCAGCTTTTTCTGTTTTCTCAGTTTCCCCCTCTTCTGATACAAGTTCCTCATCCAGAGTTGATCCTCTTATAGCATTTTCCGGCCGATTGATACAACGCCCGGAAGGAGTGTAATAAAATGCGGTGGTTAATTTGATATGATAAGTTTTGTCCAGAGGTAAAATGCTTTGTACTGAACCTTTACCAAAAGTGGTATCCCCAATCACCACTCCCCTATCCCAGTCCTGAATAGCTCCGGCTACGATTTCTGAAGCACTGGCACTGGCATAATCAACCAGAACAGCCAAAGGCACCCCCTCAGGAAGAACTGGCTGACTTGCAGAATAAAACTCCTTGTTCTGCCCCCTGATTCTACCACGGGTAGACACGACCAGCGATTTTCTGGGAAGGTATTTCTCTGCTACTTCGATAGCCTGAGGCAAAAGCCCACCGGGATTATGTCTAAGATCAAAAATCAGTCCTTTAATGTTCTTTTTGGAGAGTTCTTTAATGGCCTTTTCAACTTCGGCTCCTGCTTCCTGGGAGAAGGTCTGCAAATGAATGTACCCGATATCGTTTTCTAAAACGCCATAAAAAGGAACAGATTTGATATGAATCACTTCTCTTGCAATAGTGTAATCGATATCGTCTACCTCACCCTTACGACGGATGGTGATAGTAACTTTTGAGCCAGGCTCACCTCTTAACTTCTCAACGGCTTTATCTATAGTGAAACCAGCAGTTGGTTTGCCGTCAATTTTAATGATCTGATCTCCTGATTGAATTCCGGCTCTGGACGCAGGGGTTCCGGAAATTGGAGTCATAACTGTAAGTACTTTATTTCTGATTGAGATCTGAATCCCTAAACCACCGAATTTGCCTTCAGTATGAATTTTTAATTCTTCATACTGTTTAGGTTCAAAATAGCTTGTATGGGGATCAAGAATTTTAATCATCCCTTGTATAGCGTTATCGATAAGATCCTTGGAAGACATCTCCTCGACATAATTCTGATGGATTTTGACAGCTACATTATCCAGTCTATTGATATCAGCATAAAAGCTGTCGCCATCAGCTTTGGTAGCATCGACTACCAAACCAGTAATCACAACAATCATGATTACAGTTCCCATGAAAGGAGCTTTTCTAAAAAAGTTATTCTCTAAATGGCGTTCTTTTTTTTCCATCATGTCTCCCAGAATTCTCGTTAATTTGGCCGACTACTGAATTTTCGGGTATAGTTTTTAAAAATACATCCGGTAGCAATAATGATTCCGCTTTTTTATGCAGGAGATAAATGATTTTTTAAAATGTCTTTTATCTTGCAATAGACCTGTTCAGAAATCCTTTCAAGCGGCTCACTGCCATCAAGAAGCAAGATTCTTTGCGGTTCTTTTTTTGCCAGAAAGCGATATCCTTCAGCAATTTTCTGATAAAAAGTCCTGCCATTGAGTTCCAGGCGGTCTTTCGCTTTATTCATTTTTTGCATTCTTTCATTTGAAAGATCAACACTTATATCAAAAACGAAGGTAAGATCGGGCGACAATCCTCCCGTAGCAAAACTGTTGATTTTTTCCAGAAAATCCAAAGGGATATTCCTGCCAAAGCCCTGATAAGCAAAAGTAGCTTCCTGGAACCTATCGCACAACACTACAAATCCCTGCTCAATGGCGGGAATGATTTTTTCGCGCACATGCTGAGCTCTGGCTGCCAGGTACATAAGAAGCTCACACTCATTAACCATCTCACTGTTCTGAGGAGAAATAAGAATCTCTCTTATTTTCTCGGCAATCGCAGTCCCCCCCGGCTCTCTGGTCACCAGTAGCGGAAAAGACTGCTCGCCCAGTTTCTTAGCAGCCAGCTCCAGTTGTGTACTTTTCCCACAACCATCTATTCCCTCAAAAGTGATAAAAACACCTTTTCTCATACGGCCCCACAGCACTTCTTGTATTTTTTACCGCTTCCACAGGGACAAGGATCATTACGGCCAGCCACCACTGCAGTCTTCACTACCGTACGGGGGGCAGTGCTGTTGCGATTTGTTATCAATTGAGGCTGCGGTTGGTTTTTCCTTTGCTGAGGCTCGTTGGCAACTTCCGGACCATAATAAACGTTTTTGGGATTCTGCGCAGCAGGCTCCCTCTGTACTCGTTCAAGCCTGAAAATAAAACTGGATACCTCGCGGGCTATAGCCCCCCGAAGCTCCTCAAACATTTTCAAACCCTCTTTCTGATATTCATAAAGCGGATTTTTCTGACCAAAAGCCCTGTACTGCACTCCGCCTTTGAGATGATCCATCTCGTAGAGATGATCTTTCCACAGATTATCAATTACCATCAGAAAGACCCCGCGCTCAAACTGGCGCATCATCTCTTCACCGAAACGTTTCTCCTTTTCCTGATATTTTTCTTTAACCAGTTTCCAAATTTCATCAAAAAGATCATCCTGTGTTCTGCTTTCCAGCGACTCCTCAGAGATGCGGTAACTCAAACCAAAAGAGCTTTGAATGTCAGCAGATAGCCCCTGGATATTCCATTGATCAGGTGATTTTGAATTAGAAGTGTGCTTGAAAATGATCTCCTCAAGACAGCCGGCAATCTGATCAAGAATCTCTTCTTTAAGGTCTTCACCACGAAGAATCCGCTGCCGCAGGCCGTAGATCTCCATTCTCTGCAAATTCATCACATCATCATATTCTTTAAGATGTTTGCGAACTTCAAAGTTTCGCCCCTCCACTCTTTTCTGAGCATTGCCTATGGAACGGGAAACCAGAGGATGAGAAATAACCTCTCCTTCTTCTGCTCCCAGTCTGTCCATAATAGCGGCAATACGTTCGGAACCGAAGATTCTCATCAGATCATCATCCAAAGAAAGAAAGAACTTGGAAGATCCCTTATCCCCCTGTCTTCCGGCACGCCCCCGCAACTGGTTGTCGATCCGGCGGCTTTCGTGGCGTTCGGTTCCAATAATATGAAGCCCACCCAGTTCGATCACTTTTTTCTGTTCTTCACGGGTCATCTCATACAATTTGGCATATTTTTTACGTTTCTCTTCAAGTGTAAGGGAATCAGGATCAATATCCTCCTTCATCAATTCATAGTTGGCCATCACCTCAAAATTACCCCCCAGCACGATATCAGTTCCTCTACCGGCCATATTGGTGGCAATAGTAACCGCACCCAACCGCCCAGCTTGTGCAACGATTGCAGCTTCTTTAGCGTGCTGCTTGGCATTTAAAACCTGATGCTCAATCCCGGAGCGCTGCAGCAATTTACTCAGCAGTTCGGATTTTTCTATCGATGTGGTACCAACCAGAATCGGACGCCCCAGTTCATGCATCTCTTGAATCTCTTTTACCACTGCATTGTACTTTTCCCGTTGAGTCTTATAAATCTCATCGTTTTTGTCTTCACGTCTAAGAGGACGGTTAGTGGGAATACTCACTACATCCAGCTTATAGATCTCATTGAATTCCGCAGCTTCGGTCATAGCAGTTCCGGTCATTCCGGCAACCTTGCGATACATTTTGAAGAAATTCTGAAATGTGATGGTTGCAAGGGTCTGATTCTCACCAGCGACCTTAACCCCTTCCTTTGCCTCCAGCGCCTGATGAAGACCTTCACTGTAGCGTCTTCCGTGAAGAATACGTCCGGTGAATTCATCCACAATAAGAATCTGCCCATCCTGAACCACATAGTCCACATCACATTCAAAAAGAGAATAAGCTCTAAGTAACTGACTTATGCTGTGAATGCGCTCGGAACGCTCAGCATTCTGCCGGTGAGCCTCTTCACGGGCAATTGCTTTTTCCTCTTCACTCATGGACTCATTTTTGTCGATTTCACCTATTACTTCGGCAAGATCGATAACCACGAAGAAATCGGGAGTGTTTCCACTGATCATCGCTCTTCCCTTTTCAGTAAGCTCTGCACTGTGTCCTGATTCATCTATGGTGAAGAAAAGCTCTTCATCTATTTCATGAAGTTTCCTGTCACGCAGATAATCAGTTTCAACAGCTTTCATGTATTTGGCAACACCGGGCTCTTTGAGAAGTTTAAGAAGTTTTTTGTTTTTTGGTGCTCCCCTTTTGGCAATGAGCATCTTCAGACCACACTGGTACTCCTGCCCTTCCTGCTTAAGAAGCTCCTCAGCCTCTGCAATTACTTTCTGAACCAACTGATTCTGTGCACTGACCAGCCTCATCACCCTGGGCTTTAATTCCTCATATTCCTTATTGGACCGGTTTACCTGCCCTGATATAATGAGTGGTGTACGGGCTTCATCGATCAAGATATTATCCACTTCATCGATAATGGCATAGTTTAACTCCCGCTGCACGCAATGCTCAGGAGAGCTGGACATATTATCTCGTAGATAGTCAAAACCATACTCATTATTGGTTCCGTAAGTAATATCACAAGAATATGCAGCACGTCTCTCAGGACTGTGTGGCTCTGTATCATCCAGACAGCCAACGGTGAGCCCCAGAAATTTGAATATTTTTCCCATCCACTCACTGTCACGTCTGGCCAGATAGTCATTAACTGTAATGACATGAACACCTTTTCCGGGCAATGCATTCAGATAAGCAGCCATAGCTGCAACCTGAGTCTTTCCCTCACCGGTTTTCATTTCGGAAATTTTTCCCTGATGCAGTACAATGGCACCCATCACCTGCACATCGAAATGAGCCATAAAAGGAATATCGGTGTTTAAATAGGTGTCATGCACCATCTTTGATTCACCTAAAACCCGGTGAGTAGCTTCTCGCACAACCGCAAAAGCCTCAGGCAGAATATCATCCAGTGTCTCACCAGAGCGAAGCCGCTCCCTGAACTCATCAGTTTTCTTTCTTAAATCTTCATCACTCAATAAATGTATCTGTTCATAATAGCTTTTAACTTTTTCCAGAACGGGGCGAATTTTCTTTATATCACGCTCCTGCTTGGAACCGAAAATCATACCGACTATATCCAAAAAATTCATGGCTTCTGGACCTTTTCTATTTGTATATCTGCGATTTTCACATCAACTAGATTTTTGTTTTCAAAAATTTTTTTAATTGCAAAACACACCTGGGGCTCAACTGTTTCCTTACGGATAGCTCCAAATTCCAGGTTGTGAATCACTTTTCTGGTAATCACCCTAATCTCTTCTCTTCTGAGCAAAATTTCAGAACGCAAGCTATTATCGCTGAAAAAAAGCATTAGTGTAAGCCTTAGTTCCACATCCGGGCGATCAACAGGCCTGAATTCTATCCCGGAAACCCTCAGCGAATCATAGAATTTTTTCTTTGAATCAGATACCGGTTCTGCTTTTATCGAGTCATTTAAAGATCTGTCATCAACCCCGGACGCCCGAATCTGCTTATTATCTTCCCCAATACTATCAATCTGTTTTACTTTTACGGAGGCCACCTGGTTACCAGGTTTAATTAAAACCACATCACGATTATTGTAATATATAACACCACCCACTACAGCCAGTGGAATTGCAATATATAATACAACAGTTATCCGCTTGCGGTATTTCCTTCGTGAGGCATCCCTGTTTGATTCAGCCATGGCTCTAAGCTTTTTAATACCCTCTCAGTTTCTAACCCAAACTCGCCACAGTTCCAGAAATGGGGAACGAAAAAAGCATCTGATCAACTCTCATAAGAGCGGATTTAACCAGCAAATACTTAAATATACGAAATATGAAGGGGTTTTAGTGCATGAATTTAAATGAAGCATTCAAAAAATATCTCAGGTACCATCTTTTTAACCCATTCTCTTTCCCGGTATTCTGGTGATACAGAGTGCCTGTTAAAAGTGTTAATAATCAACAATTCGACAGTTATTTGAAAACAACCTGCAAGGTCAGTTTGAAATATTAAAGATGCTTCAGGGTTACAAAATGTATATTTTCAGCCATACTTAAATACCTCAACCAAAACAAATCTTTGGCGATGAATGATCTCAGAAAAGGGAATATTGTGAACAATATTCTACAACGTGCACGTGAAATAATTGAAGCAGAAGCAAAAGCATTATTAAATATTCCTATAGACTCCAGTTTTGAAGAAGCAGTCACAATTCTCTTTAATTGTAAAGGGAAAATCATCACTACCGGCATGGGCAAGGCAGGTAATATTGCCCGTAAGGTTGCCGGTACGCTCTGCTCGACTGGAACTCCAGCATCGTTTTTGCATCCAGGGGAAGCAGCACATGGCGATCTGGGTCTTTTGGCTTCCGGAGATGTCATAATTGCATTTTCCACCAGTGGTAAAACCCGTGAAGTAATAGAAATGCTGGAACTGGCACACCATTTTGGAATCGATAAGATTATTGGTATCACCTCTCATCCTGATTCCGAAATCCGTTCCCTGAGCAATGTCGTAATCAACATGGGTGAGATAGTCGAGCCTTGCGTATTAGGATTGACTCCATCATCAAGCACAACAGTCATGCTGGCTATTGGTGATGCATTGGCTCTAACCCTTATGGAAAAAAAACAGTTCAGTAAAGAGCAATATGGACTCAGACATCATGGGGGATATCTGGGGCAGAAATCACGCCAAACGGTTATCGGAAACCTCTGCGATTCTACTACAGAAAAAACTTAAATTTTCAGGATCAATCAAGAGTGTGCGGTAGCTTTGAAAGGATAATAAATGAATGAGTGCTGCGACTTTTTAGTGATTGGCAGCGGCATTGCAGGTCTATGTTTTGCCATCAGAGCATCCCACTTTGGCAAAGTGGTAATGATCACTAAAAAGCAGGATACCGAATGCAATACCAACTATGCCCAGGGGGGTATTGCCTGTGTACTTGACCCTCAGGATTGTTTCGAAAGTCATATTCAGGACACACTAATCACCGGAAAAGGCCTCTGTAAAGAAGAATCG
This sequence comes from Fibrobacter sp., assembly GCA_012519985.1. Classification (GTDB taxonomy): domain Bacteria; phylum Fibrobacterota; class Chitinivibrionia; order Chitinivibrionales; family Chitinispirillaceae; genus JAAYPC01. Next base: position 3,782 of record JAAYPC010000168.1, on the reverse strand, counting down.
GTCAGAATACTTGTGGAAGAAGGACCTCAACGGATTAAAGAACTTCTGCAGTGGGGAGTAAATTTCTCCAAATCAGAAACCGAATCTAACCCCTTCGGACTGCATTTGGGCAAAGAGGGTGGCCATTCAGTAAACAGAATAATTCATGCCCATGATCTCACTGGCAGAGAGGTTGAAAAAAACCTTCTGAAACAAGCACGAGAATCGAAATCCATTAAAATTCTTGAGCATCATAGCGCAATCGATCTCATCACAGACCATCAACTTGGCACAAAACATATTGAGCGCAACCGTTGCTATGGTGCCTATGTAGTGGACGAACTCAGCAGAACCATTTTTTCCGTACAGGCAAAGATAACCTGCCTGGCTACCGGAGGCAGTGGCAAAGTATATCTACATACCACCAATCCCGACATCGCCACCGGAGATGGTATTGCCATGGCTTATCGTGCAGGAGCTCAGATTGCCAATATGGAATTTATTCAATTCCATCCCACTACCCTGTTTCATGAGAAAGCAAACTCTTTTTTGATCTCTGAAGCCCTGCGGGGATTTGGAGCCATACTGCGGGATGCATCCGGCAATGAATTCATGGAAAAATATCATCCTATGAAATCTCTGGCTCCCCGCGATATCGTAGCGCAAGCCATTGACAAAGAGATGAAACTGTCCGGAGAATCCTGTGTCTTTCTGGATATCCGCCACAGCCCTGCTGATCTAACCAGGAAACATTTCCCCAACATTTATGCCAAATGCAAAGAATACGGAATTGACATCACTAAAGATCTCATTCCCGTGGTTCCCGCAGCCCATTATATGTGTGGAGGAATCAAGGTTGACACCTATGGTCAAACCGATATCCAGAATCTGTATGCCTGCGGCGAGGTCTCCTGTACAGGTGTACATGGTGCAAATCGGCTTGCCTCCAATTCACTTCTGGAAGCGCTGGTATATTCCCGTCGTGCAGCAGACTTTTCTGCCAGTCGATTACGATCCATCGATAATATCTCACCGGAAACGATACCGGTCTGGGATGACAGTGGCACTATAGACAATGAAGAGTGGATCCTTCTTGCCCATAATTTTAAAGAGATCCAATCAATAATGTGGGATTATGTTGGAATAGTCCGTTCAAATATCCGTCTGTATCGTGCCCTGCGCCGAATAAACCTGCTGGAAAATGAGATAGAAGATTTTTATAAACGCACTAAGATAACTGTCCGACTTCTGGAATTGCGTAATATTGTCACTACCGCAAAACTGATTGTAAAATCTGCTATCAAACGCAAAGAGAGCAGAGGACTCCATTATACAACCGATTATCCCGAGCAAAATGACCGCTACTGGAGACACGACACAATAATTTTAAAAACGGCCCATAGATGAACTGGTGGATTGTTTTATTTTCTGCTGTAGTAATTCTATCCATAATCAGATATGCCACAAGACCGCTGGCCTTCAGAAAGAAATTAACCCTTATTGCTTTGCGAATAATACAGGCATTACTGATTTTTATTGCATTTTTTGAACCAGTATTCCACTTTCAACGAATCTCCTCTGACATCAGCAATATTCCTGTACTCATAGATGCCTCCCAAAGCATGTCTCTTTTTGAGGTCGATTCAGCAGTAACCCCTTTCTTAAACAAACTACAGCAGTCAAACGACTTCAGTGATACTAAATCAAAAAAATACCAGCTTATCCTCTTTGGTGATTCAGTAAGGAAGGTAACCGATTTCAATAAAATCAGTTTTACCGATAAACGAAGTGTGTTCCCCTCTGCACATGATAAAATGTTAAATAATAGTAATGTTTTTTTTATTATTTCTGATGCGAACTGGTCAAATACAGTTCCGCTTGATTTCTTTTCCAATAAAACCATTTACTATCTGCAACTGCCTGAACTCAAGCGCTCTCCCTTTCTGCGCATATTGAGCTCCGAATTTTCTCCTTCCAAGGCAGGTTCCGCATCAGTATTGCATCTTACCATTGAAGGCAGAATAGTGGAAGATAAGCCGATTACCATTTCTGTCGTCGAAAAAAATAGACTTATCACCGAACAGGTTCTTAACGAAGCACCAGGATTCTTTAAACGCACTCTCGATTTAAAAATCCCAACAGCTACCCCCGGGAAACACCTTTACCGGATAAATGCTGTTCACAGTGACTCTCTCCGTTCCAGTGCGTCTATTCTCAGATATGTAACACCCGATAAATTTCTTTATCAACTCAGTTCCTCTTTCCCCACACTGGACCGCCGTTTTCTATCCCTCTCTCTTTCAAAACATCAGGAGTTTAAACGAAATGATAATGAAAGCAGAGAGAAGGACGATTGTATTTTTTTCTTTAGCTGGAATGACACAAGCGCATCTGCACTTAAAAAACTGAAACAACAAGGTATTGCTGTTTTCATCGGTTGCCTTCCATGCTCAAAACATAAGACTTTCACTCCTGCAGCTTCCGATTTTATCACAATGGTACCTGGCAATACAATCTTTGTAAATCAGGATATTCTTCAGAAACTTCCTCCACCTTCAAAAATCATGGTCTGCCCTGAACTATCTCCTTACACGCCATTGCTTTCTCTATCTATAAAGGGCAAAATCACCAGCGACACAGTACCCCTTCTGTTCAGTACACAATGGAAGGGATATCATGCACTGGTTTTTGGTGCATCTAATTTCTGGCAACTGGATTTCTGGCCAATGTCCACCGAATACAGCGAAGAACAGGCATTCTCATTTTCCGAACTTTTTCTTACGGTGGTAAAAGAACAACTCTACTCCCGAATCTCTGAACAATATTTTATCTATCCTTCGGAAAGTACTGATGAATCAGACTCTATCAGTTTTTCGGTTTCATTTCCCTCAACCATTCCGGTTTCTGGCAAAACAGATATCCGCTTTTCTATTAAAGATATGGCTGGTAAGAATGTTCTGGACACCACGATCGAAACCATTAATACCGGCTCTACAAAACAGAAATTCACCATCAGACCGATTGCTGGCGGCAAATACATTTATAGCAGCTCGATCCATTTCAACAATAAAGAATATTCCTTTTCAGATTCATTGTATATTGAAAAACATAATCAGGAGTTGCAGGTTCCGGGACAAAATACGCTACTTCTAAATGAAATAGGCCAACCGGTGAGTCTGAAGGATATTACATTATTAACAGAAAAACTGAAAAAAGAGAATTCCGGAGCTGACCTTTTCATTGAAGACAGCATTCAACTTAATCGCAACTGGTGGCTATTGATCATGATATTAGCATTTCTGGCCATAGAATGGATCTACAGAAGATCTGCCGGGTTGGATTAAACACCCCCCAAATCCCCAGGCATAAAAAGTTTCATGTCACCCTATTCTTCGGATCGAGAGTAAGCCCAAAAGTTTCATGGTACCTGTTCATCCGATTGAGGGTAAGCAAAAAAGTTTTATGATACCTGTTCATCGGCTTGTGAGTAAGCAAATAAAATTTTTGGTGCCTGTTCATCGACTTGAGAGTAAGCAAATAAAATATTTGGTGCCTCTTCATCGGCTTGAGAGCAAGCAAATAAAATATTTGGTACCTGTTCATCGGCTTGAGAGCAAGCAAATAAAATATTTGGTGCCTGTTCATCGGCTTGAGAGCAAGCAAATAAAATATTTGGTACCTGTTCATCGGCTTGAGAGTAAGCAAATAAAATATTTGGTGCCTGTTCATCGACTTGAGAGCAAGCAAATAAAATATTTGGTACCTGTTCATCGGCTTGAGAGTAAGCAAATAAAATATTTGGT
>JAAYPC010000167.1 GCA_012519985.1 Fibrobacter sp. | reverse complement strand
ATGCAGCAAAACAAAAAATGATCCAAGCTATTCCGAAGTCCGCTAAATACCTGAAAATAAAGGATTGTATATTTGATCTTTCCCTTGTTGTCTCAAATGTTAATCCCCACTTAGGAAGATAATCATAAACTACATGCTTTTCAATCGTAAAACCTACTCCTAAGGGATTATCCATAAACATGTTTATTGCTCCAACAATGGATCCGATTCGGGTAGAAGAAGAAACATCTGTATTACTCTTGAACAGGAATACACGATTAACAATGCGATAATATGTTTCATAATAGGATACCAAAACATATACAAATCCTGCACAAACTATCAGTATAAAAAGAAGCTTTTTTAGCGTTAGTTTTTTTCTGAAAAAAATAAAAAAAACAATTATCAAATCTATTGAAACCATTATATAAGAAGTTGTGGAAAATGAAAATATCAAACATCCAAAAGAAAGCAAAATCACAATAAAATCACAAATTCTTCCTAATGAATAACACCCGTTTAAATAACGGCATAATAGAAATGGAAACACATACAACAGAAAAAAAGTAGATAAAACAGATGGTTCATGAAACGTACCTTTAACTCTGAATTCCATTAAAGCATTTGACTTTAATTGAGCAATTCCAGTCCAACTTCCCTCTATATATTTATATAAAAATGAAGAATAATATTCTGAAATGACATTTTTGATACCTAATATAAGTAATATTTGTATTATAGAAACTATAATAACAATCACAACAGGAATCATAATAAAAAGAAAAAGCCTTTTCTGGCTTATCCTATTCACTGTATATTGAATGCCACAGAGTGGAATCAGTATGAACGCAAAAAATTCTACTGCCAGTTTTATTGAAGATAATATTCCATTGATTTCGAACTTTAATGATGCTAATGCCACACTAATCCAATTACATGTCATAAAGAGCAGAGCTATAAAAATGATTATCTTAGTTTTCTTAACTGCATCTTTACGTAAAGTACATATGCAGAGCATACCTAAAAAAAAGAAAAATATCTTTGAAAGATCCATGAACTGAATCTTATTAAGAAAAACATTAGGAAAAGCACAAAAAGGCAACAATAAGAAGGGGAATATATAGAGCCAATCTTTAGATAAGCTAAAAAAGGATTTACGTTGAAAAGAACTGTCTTGAGAATTGCTGTACATAACACTATTCTACTGACCATCTTTTTTGCAGACCCTGAACCGCTCTGCACATATCCAAAACTCTATAGGTAGCATTTGGTGGGAGAATTTTAAAGAACAATAATTTCAGAATAAGTTTTATCATGGTAACTAACCAGTGCTTAAATGGTGGACTAATTTCTAAATCTTTATTCATTCTGCAAATTTCGTTATACATATTCCAAAAGCTATTCAATGTTGACGATAACCCACCATATAAAATCTTACTAACATCAACAGGGCAATAATATGGGTCTTTTTTTTTAAGACTTTTTAATAAGAATTCAGTATCACCGGCTATAACATAATTTGTATTGAAAGGTTCAGCACTGGTAAACATCGATTTGTGTTGAAAAACCGTTGCGTGATCTGGAAGTTCTGGTCTGAAAAACACCCACTGTCCTTTCATTTCAGACCAGGATCGTTCTTTCTTTTCAATTACAGTCCTGTTTTTCTGGCTGATAAATATAGCATTTCCAAAAACAAGTTCGTGATCAGGAAAAGCCTTTAAAAGAAAAGGTGATATCTGGTCCAAAGTTGTGTTAGAAGCCAACTCATCTCCTGCTCCAAGGAAAATAACCCAATCACCTTGAATGAATCTGGATGCTTTGTTCCAGGCATCATAGATTCCTTTATCTTTTTCACTGAACCAGAAATCTATACAATCTTCATTCTGTTTTAGGAGTTCAATTGTTCCGTCCTTCGAATCACCGTCAGCGATAATCAATTGTACGTATGGATGTGATTGTTCACGAATAGAGCGAATTGTCCACGGAAGGAATTTCTCTACATTGTATGTAGCTATAATGATAGTTATTATTGGAAAACCATCAGTCCTCAATGATTGCCAGTTTTTTCTGGCCCCACCGGATTTTTCAGAGATATTAAATGCAGTATTAT
>JAAYPC010000166.1 GCA_012519985.1 Fibrobacter sp. | reverse complement strand
GTACCCACGATTCTATCCCGCACCTCTTTTTCAAAACCATTAGCTATTGACAGGGCAATTATCAGAACAAAACTACCCAGACAGATCCCCATGGCAGTTACATAGGTTCCCACCTTGCGCTTTCCCCGCAAATACCGCCAGGAAACAAATGCCTCAAAATAGCTCATATTCTCAGTAAATTCTCCCCCCCTGTAAAGCCGACTTATTCCGGACGCATCAGTGGAAATAATACCACATCACGCAAGGTGGCTGCATTTGTTAAAAGGGCAATGATTCTGTCAATACCCATACCCCATCCGGAAATAGGGGGCATCCCGAATTCAATACACTGAAGAAAATCATTGTCTACATCCATTGTCTCCTTATCCCCATGAGCCCTGGCCTGGGCCTGCTGCTTAAAGCGCTCAGCCTGATCAACCGGATCGACCAGCTCCGAATAAGCATTTACCACTTCCCAGCCATTGACAACCAACTGAAAACGATCCACCACCAACGGGTTCTCATCGTTTTTGCGGGCCAAAGGAGAAAGGTCCAAAGGATGATGAGTGATAAAAGTGGGGTTAATAAGCTGCGGCCTGGAAACCTTTTTATAAAGAAGATCTATTAAAGTTCCACGTCCTGCACTGGCAATCTCCACATCGGTTTCAAATCGTATCCCTTTTCTGTCAATTTCCTTCATCAGCTCTTCTTTAGTAGCGAAGGCATCTATGTCGATACCGCAATCTTTAAGGATAAGCTCCCGGAAAGAGTACCTGGGCCACTGTCCGTCAAAGGAGATCTCGGTTCCCTGATATGTCAGTTGAAGACTGCCATTGACCTTTGTTAAAAGATGCTTAAACAGATCTTCAGTGAAATTCATATTGTCTACGTAATTCCAATAAGACGCATAATACTCAAGCAGAGTAAAATCCGGAAGATGCGAGGCATCCATTCCCTCGTTCCTAAATGATCTGGCAAACTCATAAACCCTGTCAAAACCCCCGGCAATCGCGCGCTTCAGATAAGTTTCCGGAGCTATGCGAAGATAAATGTCAATATCCAGAGCATTATGATGAGTCTTGAAAGGACGGGCCAGCGCACCAGTAGCTTTATTAGTCAAAACCGGTGTGTCAATCTCGGTAAAGCCATGGTCATCCAGAAAATCTCTGATTGTCCTGATAATCTTAACTCTTTTTTTAAACCGCTCCCTGGACTCTTCTGACATAATCAGATCAAGATACCTTTTACGTAAACGAAGCTCAGGATCGGTAATCCCATGAAACTTCTCAGGTAAAGGCCGCAATGACTTGGAAAGAAAGGTAAACCCGGATATGTCTATAGTTTTTTCACCGGTTTTGGTAGTAATGATTTCCCCTTCAACACCGATAAAATCACCTACATCCACCAGACGCTTCAGATCCTCAAACTGTTTGCCCACCTTGTTTTTTTGCACCGAAAACTGTATCTTCCCATCAATATCATACAAATGTCCAAATGCCAGTTTTCCGAAATATCGTAATGCAATAATTCGCCCTGCTACCTTCACATCTTTGGTACCATCAGGAAGCTTCGATGCCTCACTCAACCGGTGCGTACGTT
>JAAYPC010000026.1 GCA_012519985.1 Fibrobacter sp. | reverse complement strand
TGGAAAACTTTCTGTTCTTTTCTTGTTTGGGTTTTGAATGATTGGTTATTGGGATTTGTTAGGATTTGGTGATTGTGATTTGGAATTTATTTGCGTGCCCTACCTTTTATGCAATCTTATGTTTGTTAATTAACCGGACACTACTGATCTAAACTAAGAACCGGAAATGTTAAAGCTGCTTATTCTTCAGGGCTTATCTGGTTTAGGTTTCTATACCTGAGTAGAAACTCTTTCTTTTCCCTCTCTTCTGCACAGCATTCAGAGTAAAATTTGCATACTATGGTTGCTGATTCATATATATATTTCTTTTCTCAAGCAGAATTTTGTCACTTTTTTAAAAGCTTTCATGATGAACCCACTCTCTAAATTAAAAAAGGTTAAAAAAAGAAAAGTTCTGGTCATTTCCGGAGGTGGAGTTCAAAGCGGTATTCAATGCCTTTATCTTAAATTCAATGGAAACTGGGATCTGCTGGCGTCCTCCTTTTCCCCTTATCCGCAAAAAGTCTCTGATTTTATTGAACTTTGCGCCAAACAGGATGAATCTTTCAGGCTCTGCGATCTCTCATGGCTCGATTACAAAATCTCCACACTTCTAACCGAATCTGCAAAAACCGTATTGATGGGACTGCCGACCGCATTACGCTCACCACATTACATTGTACTCAATAAACCAGTAATATGGAGAGGTGCCATCGGAGAGAATCAACAACAATCTCATTGGGACTTTTCTTTGGGTGATGCACAATATGTAGCCAGCATGTTTAATGTTCCTGTGCTTACCGACTTTGTTCGTCATAATATTCTGGCAGGTGGCATTGGTGTTCTTCCCACAAATCCAGGAAACCAGATCATCGCCTCCCGCAGCTCCGGAATAGCAGTGTTTCTTAATATTGGCGCAATCAGCAGAATGAGCATTATCGATGTAGCAACTTCCACCGTTCTTATAGATTCGGACTGTGGCCCCGGAAGTTGCCTTCAGAATAAATTCATAAAAGAAAATCTTAATATTAAAGATGGGTTCGATCGGGATGGCTGTTTTGCGGCAGAAGGCAAAGTAGAAGGAGACTGCCTTAACAAGCTAGCCTCTACTGAATGGTTTCTCAAACCAGCCCCCAAAGATGCCCTGTTCAATCAATTTGATGATCTGCTTCTGTTCCCTACCCTAAAATCCCTTCCTGCCGCAGATCAGGTTGCCACTATCACGGCCCTTTCTGCACGATCAGCATACGATTTCTTTCGAAGGGAATACAAACTCAAGATAGCACCCAATGCGGTCTATGTTTCAGGGGGCGCAGTAAATAATCTTACTCTTATGGAATACCTGAAAACCTACTTTTCTCCGATACCAGTCCATAGCATAGAGACTCTGGGAATTCCTGCAGATATGAGAATTCCCTTAGCCCTGGGTATTACATCGGATGCTTATGTAAGTGGTGTCTCAATTCCCTGGGAAAGCGGAAATTCTCCCAGAATCGATCCGCTAGCCAGATGGGTTTTGCCCTGAATCTGCTTATTTGCGGAATTTTTCTCCCACTTTTTTGTAGAGTTGTTTATTTTGAAATGACTTCTCCTCGCGGACTCGTCGAAGTGACAAATAACGAGGCTCGTCAAGTAACGGAGAGCAAGAACCCGTCAAAGTGACTGTCAACGAGGGCTTACCGGAGCAGACAACAGGTTTGCCAGGCCAAGCTTAAATAAGTCCCCGTCTAATGGACAATTTGGGATAAAACAGATAGCCAGCAGGCTGTTGACTTCCGTGACAAAAGGTATGCGCAATAGAATATATGTTCTTACAAATTTACTTCGGTTGCCAGGCTTAATCGGAATCAGGATCCTTCATCCGCATCAAACCCCGTGAACTTCCTTTTGCAAATTTTAACAGAACATCTATGTCCTTATCACCTGGAAAGGTAAGCGTAAGCTTTTCGATGGCTTGTTTCAGGGTAAGATTTTCTCTGAAAAGAATCTTGAATGCCCGTTTTATGTTCTGGCGTCTTTCAGCAGAGAACCCGTGACGTTCCAATCCCACCTTGTTTATTCCAACAATGCGCGTCTCACCTTCTCCACTGCACATGGCATAAGGCACTACATCCATAAAGGGACGGGAAACTGCACCGATAAAAGCGTAATCACCAATTCTGGTGAACTGATGGACTGGGACGATTCCACCAATAGTCACATAGTTTCCGACTTCGACATGCCCTGCCATTGCCAGACTGTTGGAAATGGTAACATCTGTTCCCAGAATACAATCGTGGGCAATATGACAATAGGCCATTATCCAGCTATTATCGCCAATCCGGGTTTCACCTCTATCTATAGTGCCCCGGTTAATAGTTACAAATTCACGAATAAAGCCGTTTTTTCCGATATAGGTGTATGTTTTTTCACCAGCAAACTTTTTATCCTGAGGGATCAGACCTATAGCAGCACCTTTGAAGATCCGTGTATTTTCGCCAATTCTTGTGCCTTCTGCAATCATGACGTGGGGACCAATTGTACAACCATCCCCAATTTCTACATCGTCTTCGATAACGGTATAGGGACCGATGGTGACATCGGTCCCAAGAACAGCCCCCGGAGCAATGATTGCTGTGGGGTGAATATTAGTAGCCATAACAAACCTCTTTTAACTTCCCAGCATCGCCAGCATATCAGCTTCGCAAACCAGCTTGTCACCCACGTATGCCTTCCCCTGGAATTTTCCAGTACCCCGCCGGAAAGTAATCATTTTGACTTCCAGACGCAAAGTATCACCAGGACGCACAACCCCTCTGAAACGGGCATTATCAATACCCAGAAACAGCACCTTCTTCTCAGCAGCTCCAACTCCGAATAATCCCATAATGGTAGCAGCCTGAGCCAAAGCCTCTATCTGCAATACCCCTGGCATCACCGGATTTCCAGGAAAATGTCCCTCAAAGAAATTGTCGTTAAAGGACACGTTTTTCTGCGCAACGATTCTTTCCCTTGGAACTATTTCCAGAACCTTATCGACAAAGAGGAATGGGTAACGATGAGGAATTGTATTGAGAATGTCATCGTAGGTCATCTCGACACTGGTTCCAGATCTTTGTTCTTTTTTATTTATAGCTTCGCGAATGTTTTTTGCTACTGCGATATTAGCGGCATGACCGGTTCTTGCTCCAATAATGTGTGCCTTAATCGGTTTACCCAGAAGATAAAGGTCGCCTATGAGATCCAGTGCCTTGTGACGGCAGGGCTCATTCCAGAATCTCAGCTCTGTGGTATTGAGAAAGCCATTTTCTCCCGATTCGATGGGTCCATGCCACGAAAAAAGCCTTCTGATATAATCTATATGCTCATTTGTTAAATCCACATCCTGTACTACAAGTGCACTATCCAGAGAACCACCTTTAATCAACCCCTGTTCCCTGAGTTTTTCAATTTCAGAGAGAAAGCAGAAGGTACGAGCAGGAGCAAAATCCTTCTCGTAATCATCAAGTGAGAAAAGAGTGGTATATTGAGCCCCCAACCTGGGATAGTTATAATCTATTTCCAGAGTAAGCCGGAAATGATCCAAAGGAAAAGCAGCCAGAGCTACATCGCCTTTAACAAAGATTGCAGGTTCCTCGATAGTGATATACTCACGCTCGGCCTGTTGCTCTACGATTCCTGCTTCTTTTACCAATTGTACATAAGGTTGTGAAGAACCATCCAGTAGAGGAATTTCCTGGGCATCCACTTCAACCCGGCAGTTGTCAATTTTCATACCAGCAAAGCAGGACATGACATGCTCAACAGAGTAAATTCTGACGCTGTCCTTTCCAATAGCAGTTCCTCTGGCCAGATCAACTACATTATCTATATCTGCCTGTATTTCCGGTTTATTTTCCAGATCTACTCTTACAAAGCGGATTCCGTAATTTTCAGGAGCCGGATTAAATGTCACTTTAGCAACAACACCGGTATGAAGTCCAACACCGGAAATAGATACACTTTTGCCGATTGTCTGCTGCAAGGCCATAGTGTTTAAGAAATCCTTTCTGAACAAAACCTACGAATTAGTAATAAGCGAATTTTTTAAATCTTCAATCTCTTTTTTAAGCTTCTTAACATCCTTAAGCAACTCAGGCAAAGATGCCTGCGCGGCTTCGATTCTACGCATGGTCATTAGATCTCTGGCGGGATAACCGGTTATCTTTTCTCCTGGAGCTGTTCCTTTAGAAACACCAGCCTTAGCACCAATAAAAGTACCATCACCTATCTCTATGTGGCCTACCATTCCAACCTGCCCGGCAAGAATTACCTGTTTGCCTATTTTTGTGCTTCCAGATATCCCTACCTGAGCCGCCATAGCAGTGTTCTCACCCACAGTGACATTGTGTGCGATATGCACCAGGTTATCGATTTTTACTCCTTTACCGATAATGGTGGGTTCAAAATTGCCTCTGTCTATGGTAGTATTTGCACCAATATCTGCATCATCTTCTATGACTACTCTTCCAAAGCAAGGTATTCTTACAAAACGTGGGCCTTCTGTGGCATTTCCAAAGCCATCACTTCCGATAACCGCACCAGACTGAATGATCACCCTGTTACCAATTCTGGTGTCCCATCTAATAATAACACCTGAATCGATACGGCAATCAGAACCAATAACCGTATTCTTTTCGATAATGCATCCGGCAGCAATTCGGCATCTGGGTCCAATTTTGACTTGGGGGCCAATTATAGTACCAGGTCCAACAGTCGTGGAAGGATCGATTTGAACAGTCGAATCGATAATACTGTCTGCAGAGATACCCTCGCCAAAAAGAGAAGATACATCCTCGAATAGCTGTGCTGCTTTGGCATATCCTAGATAGGGATCATTTACTTCCAGACAGATTTTTCCAGAAATAGCCTGTCCTTTTTTAACGATTACAAATCTGGATCGGCATTTTTCTACTTGTGAAAGATACTTGGGACTGGATAGGAAAACCAGTTCTGTTTCAGAAGCACTTTGTGGACTGTTAATACCGCTGACAGTAAAATCGGCAGTTCCCTCCGGAACTACCGCATCTATAGCCTTAGCCACAACTGATAGTTTAAACACGATTATTTTTCCTTGTTGAGGAGGTCCAATACCCGTTTATTCAAATTGTAAGCAGGCTTGGCATGCACTATTCCACCAGCCCGAGCATCAAATATAAAATCATAATTCTCATCAGCAGCAATTTTATCTAAGATTTTTTGAATTTTTTCCAGAATCGGTTTTGTCAGCTCTTCATTTTTAATAAGAGCTTCACCCTTCTGCCCAAATTTCTGCTGCAGAAATTCCTGATAAGCTATCATTTTGGCATTCAGGGAATCTTCAAGTTCTTTTTTACGCTCTGCACTCAGAAGGAGGCTCTGCTTATCAAGCTGCTCTTTGAGATCCTTCAACTCTTTTTGTCTTCTGGATGCATCCTGCTCCCATTTGGCGACTTCTTTGTTAAATTTCTCCTGAGCCAGTTTGGTCCCTTCGTATTGGGTAAAGATCTCTTCAGAGTTGATATATCCGATTTTCAGTTCGGCATGTAATGCAGCTACACTCACACAGAGACCAAGAACAGCAACTATAAAACCTTTGCGCATTTAATCCTCCTTTTTCCTAAGCATTTCTACCCCCGGGCAGCAGCGCATCCTGCTCAAGAATCAGAAACTCTTAAAAACCTCTATTCATCAAGAAATGTACTTCCCATCCATTTGGTTTTTTCTCAAAACGATTGTTTTTGTCAGGATCATCCAAACCATAACCGAAATCAAAACCCATGATACCTAACATTGGTACATTCAGACGTATACCAAACCCAACCGATTTATACAGATCTCCAAAATTAATCTTTGATAAGCCGCTCCAGGTATTACCTGCATCAGCAAAGACTCCCAGATAAAGCTGCTGATCCAACAGAGGATAACGCAATTCCAGGGATGTAGCAAAAAGGGTCAGACCGTTTTCAACATCATCTCCATACCAGCCACCAAACTCATAATCAGAATATCCCCGCAGATCTCCATCCCCGGTAAGAACCCCACCAAGATTAAACAGCTCAGCACGTCCGATTTTTATATCCTGCCCCAGACCGGTAATAAGCCCGAAATTCGAACGGCTTCCCAATACCAGCTTTCCAACCAGAGGAAAATAATGTTCGTAGCTTAATCTTCCTTTGAAAAAACGAAAATATTTATCACCAGGTCCCCAGGCAATCTGAGGCTCAATAGACAGTCTGTCACCCTTGGTAGGAAAAAGAGGTAAATCCAGATCATATCTGGAAACATTAAAGGATAACAGATTCAGGTAACCCTCCTTAAGCACCTCCAGATTATACTGGGGCTTGCTTGCAGAAGGAATACTGCTTTTTTCAAAACTGAACTGGTAGGAACCCTGAAATTTAAAGTTATTGTCGGGCCATTTCAGTCTGGAACGCCCGGCAGTGAGTCTGAAACCCACACTTTTATTAGTTTCTCCGTCATAATACTCGTGCAAAGTATAAAAAGCCTGCCCTGCAAGCAACAGCGGCATATCGAATGCCCATGGTTCAGTAAAACCGAGTCTGAAATTCTGGTATCTTCTTCCATATTCGACATTAATATCCAGTAACTGTCCTCTGCCTCTGAAATTGGGTATGGAGGTGGAAAAAGTACCCACAAAGCTCTCGCTGCTATAGGCAGCACCGACCTGCAATTGACCAATATTATCTTTTTCAGCAATGTCAAAAATAAGGTCAATCGTGCCATCTTCATTAGGGATCAGATCCGGTTTCACATCACTGAAATAATTAAGAGCCATTATCTTTTGTCTGCTGCGCAACATAAGCGATTGTTTATACTTTTTACCAGGGTAAAGATCAATCTCCCGGCGAACCACCTTTTCCAGGGTTTTATTATTACCTTTAATATCAATCTTACGCACAATAGCCGGTCTTCCTTCGCTGATATTGAAGGTAACATCGATTGTGTCCCCGCGATAATGGCGCTTTTCATCCACCCGAACCCACAAATACCCTTGTTCACGAAATGTGTTCTCAACCAGATATCTGGTCATCTCATAAAGGTTTTTCTTAAATGGCTTGCCCTTTTTCAAGGTTATTTTTGAATTAAGGGAATCTGTAGGAATGATACGGTTGCCTTTAAAGAAAAAATCACCGGTATAATACTTTTTACCTTCATCAACAGTAATCTCTATATAAATATCCCTTTTGGAGTCGCCATACCAGACACTGTCTTTTACAATCGATGCATCCAGGTATCCCAGATCATTATAGAAATAGACAAGCGTATCCAGATGCTCGCGATAGAGATCTTTGTTAAATTCGGCACCCCGGAACCAGCGCTTTTCTTTGGTTTTAAATTTACGGGCAAGTTTAGATTCTTTAACCTCTTTATTTCCCTTAAATGCCACACTCACTACCCGTACTTTAGGCCCTTCCTTGATATTCACCTTAACGAAGGCATTACCGGGTATTTTAGATTTCACCAGTTCAGTATTTATTTCAGCCAGGTTGTATCCCTTTTCGATGTATAAATCTTTGATTTTCCTCTTTAAATCAAAAAGAATATCATCGGTTATAATCTGCCCCTTCTTTAAAAGCGTAACCTTCTCTTCCAAATCCTTGTTTTTCAGCTTCCTATTACCTTCATACTCCACATTCTCACAAATCGGATACTCTTCCAGTTGCAACTTCAATTTTACAGAGGAATCATTTTCAGAAATCACATAAAAGTCCACAGAACGAAAAAGATCCAGTTCATAGACACGACGTATAGATTCCTGAATATCATTTGTGGTCAGGGGCTTTCCGACCCTGATCTCAAGAGCATTTCTTACAAGGGAAGGCGAATGGGTACTGAGTCCCTCGATAGCCAGAGAATCAAGGATCTTTACCCTGCTTACCTGCTGATCGGTATCAGGATCATACTCATCAGCATAAGCTGCAGGACCATATTCTCTGTCCATAGAATCAGGTTGCTGAGACCAGGAAAACCTGCAAAGAAAAATGAGTGACAGGAAAATCGCCCAATACCGTGGTATCATAAAAACCTCTAATAACAAGTTAAGATTTAAGTATTCTGCTAAATCGTGTTAAGGACAGCCATATCTTTTGAGAAAAAGCGAAAAACGAACTTTCGCATTTATTTCCTCTATAACCAGTACATCTAAAATATTGAACAAATAAACGGTTGGTCTGAAAATCCATCCCGATATTGTATTTAACTGTCAATATCGCGTCTCCTTCAAATCAGTTTCCTCAGGCTTTAAAAAAAGAACGTCGCGGATAAAAGTAGCGGCCTGTTGTAAGCCCACGTTTGCAGAGCGAGATAATCGTACTGATTCACCATTCTCGAATCGATGGTTTTTAAAATTTTAAAAAATAATTCGATACGATGCGGAATTCAATGCTATTAACCTCTATACCAGCTACTCTTTATGAGCTATCATATATTTTGCCCCACACACTGAGGTAAAGGACAATTTCCGGACAGACACCTGAACACGATGAAAATACTGCCGGGTAAGACAGGACACAAAATTCTGCAATTCATTTTCAGGTCTAACTTCTCCCTCAAAACATCCCAGACAGAGTTCTACATACAATAGCATATTTTCGCTTGGGCAAGCCGTTTATTGGTTTATCGGAAAAAATTTATTCGATGAAGGCTTTAATTTTCATAACAACAGAAATGACCTGACAAGCTGCTCTGTATCAGAATATTTAAATTTTCTGATACAGAGTAAAATATGAGATAAATCCTTTCAATTATTCTTTAGAAAAGACAATCTGATCATTTTCCAAATCCAACCTGATACTGTCCCCATCATGAAAACGATCATTGAGAAACTCTTCAGCCAACCGATCCTCAACTAGTCTCTGAATAGCTCTTCTAAGCGGACGAGCACCCAGAACAGGGTCAAAACCCTGATCAACTATATAATCCTTAACCTGTTGGGTAATCAGAAGATGAATATTTCTGTCCACCAACCGATTCTGAACATCTTTAAGCTGAATCTCCACTATTTGAGAAATCTCTTTTTTGGATAAAGGATAAAAAACGATGCTCTCATCAACCCGATTTAGAAATTCCGGATTAAAAATCCTTTTCAATTCATCCATAACTTTGGATTTCATAGCATCATAATCGGTTGAGGTAGATGTTTTTCCGAAACCAACTGTACCGCTTTTTTTCACATCGCGGGTACCGGCATTAGAAGTCATAATAATAATGGTGTTGCGGAAATTCACATGACGCCCATAAGAATCGGTCAGAATCCCATCATCAAGAATCTGCAGCAGAATATTGAAAACATCCGGATGCGCTTTCTCTATCTCATCCAGTAAAATAACGGAATAAGGTTTCTTACGGATCTTTTCGGTAAGCTGCCCCCCTTCTTCATATCCCACATATCCTGGAGGAGCACCAACCAGCCTTGAAACCGCGAACTTTTCCATGTACTCAGACATATCTATTCTTACCAAAGCATCTTCGGTATCAAAGAGAGCTTCAGCCAAAGTCTTTGCAAGCTCAGTTTTACCCACTCCTGTAGGACCCAGGAAAATAAAGGAAGCAATAGGACGTTTAATATTATGCAATCCGGCTCTGGAACGACGAATGCTTCGGGCAATAGCCTCCAAAGCAGGATCCTGCCCAATAACCCGTTTTCTCAACTCATCTTCCAGGTGAAGAATCTTTTTGGATTCCTCTTCGGCAAGGCGGGAAAGCGGAATTCCAGTCATGGTGGAAACCACCTCTGCAATTGTGGATTCGTCAACCAGTAATCGCTCCTCTGCCTTTGATTTTCGCCAAAGTGCCTTCTTTTCCAGAAGAGTTCCCTTAAGCTTTTCCTGTTTATCACGCAACTTGGCAGCACGCTCAAACTCCTGCTGCTCAACCGCCTTTTCTTTCTCCTTAACCACATCCCCGATCTCTTTCTCCATATCGCGGATTTCTGAAGGAATCTCCATACTGGAAAGACGCTTGCGGGCTCCTGCCTCATCGATTACATCGATTGCCTTATCCGGTAGAAAGCGATCGGAAATATACCGCTCGGATAATTTTACTGCTGCATCGATAGCTTTTTCGGTATATGTAACCTTGTGATGATCTTCATAGCGATGTCGCAGACCGGAAAGTATCTGAATGGTTTCATTGACATTAGGCGGATCGACCATAATCGTCTGAAAACGGCGGGCAAGTGCACCATCCTTTTCTATATATTTACGGTACTCATCCAGGGTAGTAGCACCAATGCACTGTATCTCTCCTCTGGAAAGCGCAGGTTTGAAGATATTGGAAGCATCAAGGCTGCCCTCGGAGCCACCAGCACCAACAATGGTATGAAGTTCATCGATAAAGATGATGATATTCTCATTTTTCTGTAGCTCCACCATAAGTGCTTTGAGCCGCTCTTCAAATTGTCCCCTGTATTTGGTACCGGCAACCATGGAAGCCATATCCAGGTTGATTACTCTTTTATTTTCCAGTACCTGTGGAATACTTTTTTCGTAAATCTTCTGGGCTAATCCCTCAACTATTGCAGTTTTACCTATTCCAGGTTCACCAATAAGAACAGGATTATTCTTTTTGCGACGACTAAGGATCTGTACTACCCGTTCAATCTCCTTCTCTCTGCCGATAACCGGATCAAGTTTGGATTCCCTGGCCATAGCGGTAAGATCTCTGCCGAAATGATCAAGAAAAGGAGTCTTGCTTTTCTCTTTTGCAGCTCCTACAGTCTCTCCCCCACGAAGGACCCGGTTAATTTCATCTTTAACCCGTTCATATTCCAGACCGGAAGCCGCCAAAGCATTGGCTGCAGAAGATTCGGTGTCTTTCATTAATGCCAACAAAAGATGTTCTGTCCCAATGTATTTATGAGACATCGAACGAGCCTCATTTGCTGCAATCTCCAGCACTTTTTTAGCCCTGGGAGTAAATGGAAGCATCTGTCCGATAGTCATCATTCCACCAGTAGAGGTAATTGTTTTCTCGATACTGGCAGTAAGCTCATCCAGATCCACCCCCATACTGCGCATCACCGCAACAGCTACTCCATCCCCCTCTTTAATTAACCCCAGCAGCAGATGCTCAGTTCCTACATAATCGTTTCCCAGACGAACTGACTCCTCCCGGGCGATCTGCATTACTTTTTTTACTCGATCTGTAAACATCCCGTTCATCATCTATTTTTCCTTTTTAATTGCACATTCAGTTAAGAGCATAAATCTTTTTCTTCTGAACGTGGAGATCTTTTGTTTCTCTTTCTCTTTGTTAGCAATTCTCTGACCAACTCTGCCCTGGCTACTGAGATTTCAGTTTCATCCAGACCCTTTTTACGAAAGATCTGAAGATGAGCAGGCATGGAGAGCAAAGTTATTCGGTTTAGTTCCTCAATAGTTAATGTTTCAAAAATTCCGATGTTAATTCCTAACCTCAAAGCAGAAGTGAGATTTAAACACTCTGCCACACTGAGAGTTCTGGCATGCAGGAGAATTCCATAAGCCCGGTAAATCTTATCAGTAATCTCCAGGCGAGCTTCGCTGCACAGGCGCTCCCGAGCTTCCCGCTCATGTTTAATGACCTCACAGATAATTTTCTCAGTAGCACTGAGAAATTCACACTCATGGGCCCCCATGGTTGCCTGGTTGGAAAGCTGGAAAAAATTACCCACCACCTCTGAGTGCTCACCAAAAAAGCCACGGGTCGAGATACCCATCTGGCTGGCACCCTGTAAAACCGCATCAATGGCTTTGGTAAGTACCAGTCCTGGCAAATGCATTAAAAATGAGATTCTTAATCCAGTACCGGAATTAGTAGGACAACATGTCAGAAAACCCCGCCGCAAATCGAATGCAAACCGAAGCTTACGCCCCAGGGTATCGTCTATCTTGTTAAGCGTCTCCCAGAGTATCTCCGGCTGATAACCAGAATCCAGCCCCTGAATGCGCAGATGATCCTCCTCATTAATCATAATATTGATCCGCTGAGTAGGATCCAAAGCAACCCCACGTTGCCCTTCCATGTTCATAAGATCAGGACTGGCTACCCGCTTTTCCACAAAAAACTGCTGCTGAAGCTTCTCCAACTTGCAAAAATCTACCACTTCAAAATGAGGAAGCTTTGTTTCGTTACTTAAAATACCAGTGACTTCGTTGTAAACCAGCTTGCGCTCATCAGCAGATGCATGGTAAGGAAATGTCCGGTGCACTAAATTACGTGCCAGACGAATTCGGCTGGAAATAACAACATCCGAATCAGGTCCGCTGTTATTAAACCATGCCGGTAATCTGCCAGCATCCAAAAATGATCTGGTCATTCTCAACTACTCCAGACTATTCTTTTTCAAACTGTGAATAGTATCCCTGATCATGGCTGCCTGCTCAAACTCCTCGTTTTTTATAGCGATAGCAAGCTCGTGACGTAAACGTTTGATCTCGCCATTAACACTCCCTCCAGCAGCAGCCAAACCTGAATACTTTTTTCCTTTATGCATCGAAGAGCCATGTACCTGAACCAGAAGTTCATCTATTTCCGCTTCGAATGCATTGTAACAGTCCGAGCAGCCTAACCAGCCCTTATTTCGAAAATCGGAAAATTTCAGTCCGCAGCGGGAACAGGATTTCTGGGGAATTTTCTCATTTACATCATTTTCTGAAATAAGCTCATCCTGAATAGAGATATTAATCCCTTTTTTGCGCGCACACTCATCACAAAGATGAAACACATGAGTTTCGTTCTGCAATATCTGTGTCAGATGTATATTTGCAGGATTTATCCCGCATTCATCGCACATATTCATTTTCTTTTTTCCTCTAAAACTGCTACCAAGATAAAATTGTACTATAAATATAATTTTCTGAATAATGTTTTGACGCTTTAAAAAGGTTCAAACAAAATCTCAAAAAAGTCCTGCAAGAAACTGTCATTTTAAATAGCTGTCACAGAGCATAAAAGAACGGTTCAACCCAAAGCCTTTTCCGCCACCATCCTGCCATCATCAATGGTCAATATCCGGTGCAAACCGGCAGTCAACTGGCTGTTGTGGGTTGCAATTAAAAAAGTCTGATTCAACTCACGGTTGGCCTTATTAAAAAACTCCAGCAGCTTCTCCCCATTACCCTTGTCCAGATTACCCGTAGGCTCATCTGCAATAACCAGAGCTGGATCATTAAACAAAGCCCTGGCTAAAGCCACTCTCTGTCTTTCTCCTCCAGAAAGTTCTGTCGGAAAATGGCTTAATCGTGAAGACAGGCCAAAGAGTCCCAAAAGATCTTTGGCCCTCTTTAAGCATTCATTCCGGGGTTTTCCCATTATAAGACCAGGAATAATAGTGTTTTCCAGTGCCGTGAAATCAGGTAAAAGATGATGAAACTGAAAAACAAAACCGATATGACGATTTCTAAACTCTGCAAGCTCTATCGCAGACATTGACCCCAGCATTTTTTGACAAACCACAACAGTGCCTGAATCAAATTTATCCAAACCACCCAGGATCTGTAACAAAGTAGTTTTCCCTGCTCCCGAAACCCCTAAAAGAGCAATCATCTCACCTCTGTTGATAGTAAAAGTGATTCCCTTTAACACCTCAAAGGCGCCCTGATCATCGGTATAGGATTTCTTCAGGTCGCGTACATCGACTATTACTTCTGACACTTTTTCTCCGCTCCTACTCGTAACGCATCGATTCAGCCGGCAGCATTTGTGCTGCCTTGTAAGCAGGATAAATGGTGGTCAGCCAGGCGATAACATTTGCAG
>JAAYPC010000165.1 GCA_012519985.1 Fibrobacter sp. | reverse complement strand
TTCGATACAACCAGACTCAAATACATATCATCGTCCAAAGCTACTTCTTCAGCACTTCACCTTATGGGGTTAACTGAGCAGATCCTTTTTCAAAGCAACATATCAAAAGGCCAAAACAACAGAGTTCTGGTTGCAGCTTCCCTTTTAGGTCAGGTTCCAGGTGCAAGCGGTTCAGGATATCTTGGAGTGATAACTTTTCAAAGACTTACTTCTGATACCACTTCTATAATACTTGCAGAACCCGCATTTCTTAATTCTGCACAATCAGAATTAGCAATCAGTTCTATGTCGAATGGCCTTCTTCTTCCACCTGGTTCGATTTCAGTTAAACAGAAGAGACAGTATTTGACAAATTATAACATTCAGATAAGTAGCAGAACCATTAAAGGTACATTTCCATCTAAAGCTCCTGTACAAATCCGGTTAATTGATGTTTCAGGGCGTAGTGTTTTTGAAAAGAAAAATATTGCACAACGTTTTTCTTTTGATATTCCGCAGGCCACTTCCGGAGTGTATATGCTTAGTATAACAAATCACGAAGGTTCTATTGCCTATCCGGTTGTTTTGAAATAAAAGCGGACCTTATTAATAACACAATCTTCATGGGTTACTACCCCTTCTGAGAGATATTCTAACATGAATTCAAAGAAATTCTTTTTGCTGATATTTTCACTGACTCTCAGTTCATTTGCACAAACTGAGAGATTTATCCCTAACAGTGTGTGGAAGATCACAGACAGCACAAAATTATATGTCGGTGCCTCATTCTATTATATCGATCCTTCAGATTCTATAGTCGTGTGGTTAGACACATCCGAATCTGATAAGGAGGGTGATCTCTATATGATGATTCCGGGGTATCCTGATTCAGCGATGTTCCTTTTCTCCAATGAAGATGTGGGTAGCAGAATAAATGTAACCAACATACTACAAAACCCGATTCCACCCGGAACAGAGATATTTTTCAAATACAAACGTAAGGATGCGCATTACGATAAGTATACAGGACAGAATAGAAATGGTATTGATCCGGTAGATAGAAACGCTTACCCTGGTGCAGATTTTGCCTCCAAAGAATTTGGTCTCAAGCCCGGTTTTGGTTATCGTTGGGCAGTAGCTGGCAGGATCATCGATTCTTTAAATAATCCTACCGATACCATTATCTTCGGTTTTGAAGATATGATCAACAATAATGATCCTACTAAGGTTATTTCTGACTGGGACTTTAATGATGTAATCTTCAGAGTAACAGGGCTGCAGCTCAATGTGGAACCTTTTCCAGATTCTATAGATCTGATCTTGCCTGATACTGTCACAGCAGGTGATACAATAATCTGCAGTGCTCAAGTTTGGTTTGATTCTTCAGGCCAGAAGATCTTAAAGCATGATCTGGATTCGCTCTTAAAGTGGGAACTAAGCGGTATCAGAACCAATCATGATACTCTGGTTCCAGCCTTAAAACCAGATACGGCCCGTTTTTTTCCTGCAACTGCATTTAAAAATTTTACCATCTGTGTGTCACTGATCGATCCCTTGTCTAAAAAATCTTTAACCGACTGTAAATCAGTCACCGTTCTGCCTGGAAAGCCTGATCACCTGTCGATCGAACTCATAGCAGATACTGCATCTTCGGGCTTCAACTATAACAAGACAGTCCAGATTTCAAGGATTATTATCCCTTCAAACAAATTGGAACAAAATATTTTCGCCATTTTCAGGGATAAATTCGGGAATTTCTGCGGGTTCTCGAAATCTACAGTATGGGATACCACCTCCGATGCCCTGATTCCCGGGCTTACCCCCGGATGTGTGTCGGTATCCAATGGTGATTCGTCATTGGGAGAGGGGATATTGGAAAAGATTGGAAGTGGCAATATGCTGGTTACAGCCACTGATATCTTTTCAGAAGACACTCTGAGAGATTCGATTCTGGTAAATATACCGGCGGCAGATTATGATACAATACGAATAGTAAAAGTAACAGATACCGGTTTTACGCCCATCTCTTCCTTGGAGTTATCCACTGACAGTTGTATAGAACTCTGGTCGCAGGGTTTGACAATGGATACTAAAAGATGGGTGGTACTGAAATCAAAATGGTCTTCCCAAAAATGGGAACTGAATCTCCCGGCCGGTACTTATACCAATATTGGATTCTGTCCAAACGACACCGGTATTGGCTTTCTGGATATTGAATATGAAGGTTTTCTCAGAGCAAAATTGCCTGTCAAGGCAACACCAGGAGCACCAGCCAAAGTAAAAATCTACAGTGCCACTTCTCCATTACCCTCTAATACTTCTGCATCAGCCGGTAAACCCATGAACCTGTCACTCAGAGTTTTTGATAAAAACAATGTCTGGCTGAGGAATGTAAATGTCACCTCTATTTTATGGGATCTTCAGGATGACCCCGCTGCCGCTTCCGATCCATCGGCACTTTTAAATCCAAACAAAGGTGAAAATGTCATACTGACCCCGTTACGAGCACATCGCACCGTAAGGGTAAAAGCCAGTTATGGTTTGTTCAACGATTCTGCCGATATCAAGATTCTGCCTGGAACTCCTGCTAAAGTAGTCATAGAATCTCATGCTAATTATGAAAGAAGTCTCACCAGAGCTGCAGAAATCGACACCATAGAAATACCGGATAACGCAGTCAGTGCAACCGTATATGCCATCATCAGAGACTCGATGGGTAATTATATCGATTCAATGCGCCAGGGTAGTTGGATAGCCCTGGATACTACCGCCAGCGTCCAGTCTGGGGCACCTCCCTGTATCGGTGTCATAACCAAAAACATTCAGGTAAAAGAGGGTATTACAGCAATCGTGGTTACCAGCAGTTCATTCTCCGACACTGCGTTCGTTAAACTTCTTCCCTACCACTTCACAGCGGTAAGAATTACCGATAAATCCTACAAGCCATTAAAAAGCCTGACCATATCAACCAACGATGATACGGTTCTTTTCGCTCAAGGACTCCGTTCTGATACTGCACTGTGGCGGGAAGTCGCTGTTAACTGGTTTAAAAGCGATACGTTGCTTGTCGATCCACAATGTCCCAGCGGAACACCTTCCTACGGTTTCTCTCCGGTTAAACCTGGTACTGGTATAATTCATATAAAATACGGGGCAGATGAGACTCTGCAGGATACTATTTCTGTAATTTTTACCCGTGGTGAACCGGTCAGTGCGGAGATTCATCTGTTGACTCCTCCCGAAAAACTCATTGCCGGTGATACCATTACTGCCCTGATCACTATTCTTAATAAAGACGGGTTGGTTCCTGGTGAGTATTGTTTTGGCCAGAGTTTATCCTCCGGCCAGGTATACTATTCAGATCTGCTCGGATTTGGAGGCCGCTCATTTATACCGGTAGTTTCCTCGGACAACCATAAAGCCAATATGAACAAAGCTGGAATCAGAAGTGCCGGGTTAAACCAGTGTTTCATAGAAGGCAAAGACACAGTAAAAATGATCTTGTACTACGCTCCTTTTGATAGAGACAGCCTTCACATAATTCAGCTTCAGTTTGGCAGCATCTCTGCAAGCAGCAACCCATTCCGCATCAGGCCATCTGCCTTGCATTCGCTCTCTCTTGCACATACTCACAAATGCTGCACCGATTCACTTGTCCTGCGTTACCCTGATGAACAGGCTCTTATCTATTCCATAGGATATGACAAGTACGGTAACATGCGTGGTGGAGAGCTCAGTTACTGGCATACCACCGGTACATTACATCAGTGTGATACAATAAATGCAGCTACCAGAATCATTTACGGAGCCGATTCTTCAATCGTGTCCGATGATGAATCTGGCAGATTAATAGCTGTTTCTCAGGAAAACCAACTGATTTCAGATACATTGCGGGTAGTAATAATAGGTCCACTGTCAAAACCCATAGATGCAATAACCAGAGACATGAATGGAAATGGAATCCTGGACCGGATAGAAATCAGTTTCGATATGCCAATTTACATTAACAGCAAACAGATGCTTCCTCTTTTTTCCATTGATTACAATAAATACAAATTCGATGTTGACAGTCTGATCATATCACCAGATAGTACCCATCTTACCCTGTTTCTGCATGAGACTGTTGATAATAAGACTCTGCAAACAGACTGGACACCATTAATCACATTTCACAACCTCAATTTTGCCCTTGGAGGAGCTGTCGATTCTTTCGAAATTGAACCACATGACGGGGCTGGCCCGGTTATTAAATCTGTAATCAAAGAGATCCAAGACAGTAATCGCAAAAATGATTTGGTAACTGTGACTTTTAGCGAAGAGGTAAACGGTCCAAATGGAAGCCAGTTTTCGCATCTGAAGATGCCTGAAGAGGTTTTCAGAGTGTTTATCAATTCCACTGGTACAGCTCTAACCCAGGTGCCGTTTTTAAAGGGCATCAAAAACTTCAATGTTCCTGTTCTTCCAGATTCTGTCACTTTCAATACATCTAATGGAAATGACCTCACAGAACGTTACTACTTCGATATCAGAACTGACAACAAAGCCTATCTGATTGAGGACATCCACGGAAACAGACCTTCTGTTAATAATCGTAAGGTACGGGTGGAAGTACGTGGCAGTGTAAATACTGAACTGGTGATAGCACCTAATCCTTCACGGGCCTCTCTGATTCGGGAAAGAGCCGGTGAATTTCACCTTAGACATAATCCAAATGCTATCAACTGGGTGTCAAAAGACAAGGCTGGTGTGGCAATAGTCTTTCAGATTCAACTGGATGAGCCTAAGACTCCGGTTATCGGCGGACAAATGGTAATTCAGGATATGATGGGGAATACGGTTATAGCAGACCCTGAGACCGATTACAAATGGCTTAATCTGTTTAATAAAGATGCCGTAGTTTCAAATCAGAAACACAGTAATATCATACCAGGTAACTGGGATGCAAACGGTGCGATTCATGAATTTGTCATCTACTGGAATGGATTCACAAAGGATGGTAAAAGAGCTGCTCCCGGAGTTTATCGGGCAGTACTCAAGCTTTTTAAGAAATCAGGGAAAGAAGACAAAGTAACTACTTATGTAGGGAAAATAGGAATAAGACCATGAAAGCAGGACTGATAGGTTTAATCTTTTGTAAAACATTATTTTGTGCCACTCTGCTGAATAATCCTTTCAGGATCAATGAAGCAGTGTTTGATCAGGCAAATCTGACTTTTAAGATCTCCTGGTGCGTTGATTCTTCTGCCCTTGCGAATGGGATTTCAGGCGGAATCGTCATCAGTTATCATCAATCAGTGCGTCCGGAAACCTATTTTCTCCCAACGAAGCGCTGTGGAGATACAGTCATTCACATCTACGATTTGAAATTCGATACCACTTACAACATCGAGTTCTGGGCCAAACACCAGGAAAACCTGCTGCAACCGGAAAGTCTGTCTTCCAAAATCGTCAGCGTTTACTCCCTGACAAAACAGCCTGTTTCATTTTTTCACCCTGCCAAATCAACCGACACAGTGAAGGCTCTTAACGGAAAGGTAATACTGTGGAAAGAGAAAGATTACTTGCTGGGGATTCCTCCTCATGAAGATACTGTGTATTATTATCGGCCGGACGCCAGCAAGTTGAAAGGTTTTGTACAGGTAGGAACCGGTATCAGATTTGTCAGTCCAGAGCCGTCTCTTCCCTTCTTCATTGCCCTTTCCATAGACAGCATTCCAGCTTATTGTAAAGCAGAACAAGTACTCATTTATCGTGATTCTCTTGGCTTTTTCGTCCCTGAACGCAACTGCCAACTCGATATTTCAGGCAAATTTGTAATGATGAAGACCGACAATATAAAATTTCCTCTGGTAGTCATGGTTGATACAGTTGCACCCACACATAAACTGGTTTCTAAAGTCCTTCCTGTGATTGATTCCAGTCAGATAAACGATACAGTAGAAATAAGTGATAACTCTGCAAACATTTACTGGTCTTTTTACTGCATGCCCGGAGCTGAACTTCCATCGAAACCGGTCAGTTCAGGAATTATACAAGGCACCTCTTCAAAAATTCCCTGCAGAATATCTTCCAGTGGAGCACAGACTAATGGAATCAGGGCATTGCTGATAGTTTCCGATGGCAGTTTCACAGACACCATAAACCTTTCCAAATCAGGCATTCGATCCAATTCCGATCCATTTACCACTGAATCCAAAATGATCATGCCGCTTTTAACCACTGCTGTTCTTGACAACCCCAATGCCTCTATTTGTTTGGGATCGCTCTTTGGCAAGCAGAAAACCTATGACAATTCGGAATTCAGGATATTCCGCTGGGCTTCAGAACCGGGTCAGACGACCCAGAGCAACCGATGGGTGGAATATGAACCAAAATACGAGAGTCTTTTCCAGATTAAACCTGGAGCTCTTTTCTGGATTATCTGTGATAAATCTCAAATAATTGATCTTGGAAGAGGTACTACAGTCCCGCTTGATAAACCCTATGAACTTATTCTTCCACCGAAAAACTGGACCGATTTCTCTGATCCTTACGGTTTCGATTTAAAATTATCGGATGTTTTCGGTTCATCATCACCCGATGCCAGAAGTTTGCATATTTATTCCTGGAAAGCTCAAGTGGTACAGAAAACCTACACTGCATCACTTATGTACAGCTCTGCAATCTCTGATATTGCACAAGATACTTTAAAGGCACAAAGAAATGGCTACACAGTTTACAATCCCTTTGACACTGCCATTACGCTAAGGTTCCCCCCCTATCCTTATGGATTTTTTGATAATAATAGCCTGTCGAAAACCAAATCCAATGGTTTCAGTGTTAAAGTAGCGCTTCAATCCGGAAAAGATACTCTTGGTTCAGTTTACTGCTGCGGTCATGCCTTCAGCCAGGATACTATAATGTGTCCACCGCCTCCCTCCTTTGGCAATACTGAAATATCCATAGAAAGCGGAAACCGCCATTTGGGCATCATCTCCTATCCGCTACGCAATACCACAGTATCAGCTTTTGAAATCGATGTTAACAGCGATAGAGACGGCTCGCCACTTTCTTTGTCTGCAGGTTTTACAGACAACAGAAACTATGATATGAAAATGAAGATCGTATATGACAATCAGACTGTCACATCTTCTGGCAATGCACATATAGAGATTTTAAAAAACAGGAAACTCAGAATTTATGTCGGCAAATCATCGGATATAGATAATTTCCAAAATCCGATATCGATAGCCCCGGTTCTAAAGCCATCTGTCAGACACTGTTACAAAAACAAGGCATTGAACCTGAATATGAGCAATGTTTATCAGTGTCAATGTGTTCTGGAACTTTATGATTTACAAGGGAAAATAATGTTCAGGAAGAGGTGGAGTCCGGGAAAAAATAATGAGGATTATTCGATACCGCTTTCTGCCTCCGGTACTTATTTACTGAGGATCATTTTTACTTCTGATAAGTTCAACAATCACTCCATTATTCAACATGTTTCTTGCATGTAACAGGATATGTAATCATGAAAAAAGGCAAACTCATTCAAATACTTATATGGATGTTTCTGGTTCACTTTTATGCTATCGGTCAGGATGAAGTTACAGTGGCGGTTCCGGATTCAACTCTTCAACTGCTTAATCTGACATACAACTTTAAAGAAGACAACAATGATACAACACTGTTTTTTAATTTTTCCTTTACCAGAAAGTGTCAGAATTTCTTTTATACTATAGACAAGGATGAAAACTCGATTGTCATCTCTTTTTTAAATGCAAAGCTGGGAGGGTTTATTGTTGAAGACACTGTTTTGCAGATAGATAAGGGTCCGGTAATTTCATTGCAGATTAAACAGCGTATTGAAGATAAAAACAAGGAAGTCAGGGGACTTAAACCGGAATATTATTATGTCACCGATGCATTATTAAAGTGCAGCAGACTTCCTTTGAGCGAAAACGTCTTAAAATTCACCGAAAAAGATGATATGGTTTCCATGTCTTTACCCTGGCCTGGTACACAGGTTGATCGTGATGCTTTGTACAGCAGCCCGCCAAAGAAGAAACGTAAGGGTCTGATAGCCGCTCTGGCAGGAATAGGTGCCGCAGGATTAGCCGGGGGAACCGTTCTTTTATTCACGCTTTTATCCGAAAATGAAGATCCCAATGCGCCTCTGCAGGTGAACCTGCCGGTACATCCGGCGAATCCATGAGTGGAATTTCGAATTCGTGATTTCGGATTTTCTGATTGAGGATTCCGTGTTTCGATGTTCAGGAACTCCGATTCCGAGCCTCGACTATTCCAAGCCACGACTATTAAAAGAGGGTTTCTTTGTTTTTTTTTAGATTTTAACCAAAATTGTCCATTAGGTGGTGTTTGGTTTTGTTAGCCCCAGAGAACTATCCAATAATCTCTCCAAAACTGCCCTCCGGAATACTTATTATCCGCATGGAGTATAAAAATGGAAAGATCGATGCCAGGACTGTGACATCCCGGCCATGACAGACCCATTCTGATTTTAGATTTAGGAGGGTTTGGAGGTATGGTGGTTGGATGAAGTTTTTGTGGAAAGATCCCTTCGAAAACTACAATTCCGTATTCAGGGTTACTTATCTGATCAATATAAAACTTGCTGCCTAAAAACTGTTGTTAGAAACAAGGTCATTTTCACGAAAATGCAAATATTGAATTGCTACACTATTACCAGAACTCATTGCGTCCTCGTGAAAATGTATTCGGTGCTTGCTACACTATTACCTGTAATCCGTAGCGTCCTCGCGAAGATGTACTTGTTTGTTGGCTACACTATTACCTGTAATCCGTAGCGTCCTCGCGAAG
>JAAYPC010000164.1 GCA_012519985.1 Fibrobacter sp. | reverse complement strand
TCTTTCTTTTTTTTAAATGGCAATGTGTTATTGATTTTAAAACCCGATGAAATATGATATAATGATCCCCCTGAAAGATTTTTCTTTTTCGGAAATAGAATAGGTTTTATATCTCAACAGGACTTTTTTGGGCTATGGAGGAGAAATTTGGAGGAATTCAAATTACCCGTAGATATATCAAGCGGGAAAACTGATCTCTAAGCAGCAATTCATTTAAAGGAAACCAGACGATCATCTGGACCCTGATTAATAAAACACAACCTTATCCATTCTTCTGAACGGGCAACATTTGATATTACGCATTCATCGATAGAGCCTGTGAGCTTGTAATCCCCATCAGCTTCTGAACCAATCCGTAAGGGCAATTTATTAAAAATGGAAGTAATCTCTGATATATTTCCTCTATAACCACCGGTTACGTCGACTCCGTCGATATAGCACCTGCATCTTTCATTATCAGATCTGCTGATAACCACAGCAACATGGTGCCAGGATGTGGAATCGATTATGGGTGAATTCAGATCGGACCATAAATCAAAGGAGCCAGCTTCTGCCCAGGTTGTTCCAGCAGTTGCAGTAAAAAAATGCAGTTGATTCGATAAACCAAAGGAAAGATTCCATCCATAGGTGTCATTTGGCTTGTCTCCATTGGATTTTACGATTATGGCCTGTAATCCGGTATCGGCTCTTTTAGCCCAGGCACTTATAGTAAAATCGCTGTTTGCTGGATTAAATACATTGCCCATGTCACAATAGGCACCAGAGCTATCGAACCTTTGAGCAAATCCAATAATACCGAAAGCTCTGGAAATATTACCGAATCTATAACCATGGTAACCATTGGCTGTGGCATCGTAAACTGAATCTGCATTTTCTCCCAGGTGCCATACACACTGAAAACCATCAGCAGTATCGAAAACAACCTGGTCGGTTTTTTGCAAAGTTGCTTCAGGATTTCCCCAATACATTATAATGGACTGTTCTGCATTGCCAAAGATGGTATCGATCTTTACCCAAACTTCGGCTTGGCCGCTGTTTTCATCCCATCGCTCTATCTGATAAGGTAAAATGGATTTGTTTTTAGCTGAGAACAGAAGATCTTTGCCCCCGGGCATCGCCTGAGAAAAATCAAAATTAGCAGCATTCAATCTGATCAGAACAGGAAAATTGCGAATATCACCTTTAATATCTGCTCCCGAAGAGGTCGTATTGAGAATTATCTGACGGGAAAATTTCCACAAAGGTTTTTCAATATTAATGGTAGTATCAGGTCTTATCTCTAACTCATTTCTTAAAATATTGGTCCTTTTATTTTCGGATCGGATTAGAATCAACTCTTTAAAAGAACCCGATGGGATTTCACTGAGTAATATGCTATCATCAGCTTTTTTAATCACAGCAACAATATCGGTTCCAGGAATATAGAGATAACTGCCGGAATCCATTATGCTTAGAGAATGGAATTGAACAAGAATTGAGCCATTTTTATCCAGACTGAAAGAGGGTATCTCGTTAATGGAGTCCTCCGGGACAGTAATATCTCTAAGCATTGCACTTGTCCCTTGTTTTTCGTTTCGTGCCAGAACAGAATAGTTGCCTGACCTTATGCGTCTGAAACTAAAATTGCCATCAATATCGGTTGTGTCTATAAGAATTGCGTATTCAGAGGTATCTGCCATGGGGTTATAATCATGAACAAATAGTTTTACTATGGTATTAGCGGCCACAGTATTGTCTTTGTTGCGAATGCAACCAGCTATTCCATTGGTAGTTTCTGTTGTGGCACCTGCAGTATCGGGTGAATTACATACAGTGATTAAAGATATTGACAGAACTGCCAAAATGATGGCAACGGCAGATTTCATTATTTACCACCATTTGTTTCGGTCAGGGGAAACAATTGAATGTTAAGCTGATAGGTCCTGTCCGGATCATTACATTCACCTGCATAAGCTATTATTGAGCGGCGAAACTCGGTAATACGGTTGCGAATCTCTTCGAAGTATTCGGCATTAATATTCATGGTAATTGTAGAAATATCACGCAAAGAGCGATCGTGTCTTTCAAGTGATTGTTGAGAAAGGCGGATCGTTTGTTCCTGAAATGCCGAAACGGCCAATGAGTGCCAATGTTCTCCGGTAGTAACTGCATTATCGGTCAGATGATAGCGACCATTTTCATCACAGCTTATCAGATCGAGGGCTTTAAGCAGCTCTACTGAAGCTTTGGCTTCTTTTGCAGATATAGGGGGGGAAAGCTGTTTTCCAAGAAGAGCATAATCACCTTTAAAATCAAAATATTCCAGTATAGAACGAATAACAGGATGATACCAGGTACAGAAATATTCAAATTGCCAGTCTTCAAGAAGTGTGCTGTTAACATTTCTAATGGCAAGAAGCTTCTCGAAATGAAGCCTGCTCTCACGCTGTGTTTTAGCTTTGATAAAAAATACCAGTGTATGGAAGTACTCTGCTTCATTACCACTAAGGCCGCAGAATGCAATCACCCGGGGAACCGATTTTTCTGAAAGATGCCGATTTTTAAGCAATACTTTTAGCAGATAACTAGGATCAACTCCTACCTTGTTTCCAAAATATCGATAAGAGAAAAAGCTATGGGTGGCTTTGCGTTCCTCATAGAAATCTTTGAGGTAGTCCCTGTAATCGAAATATTCAAAAACCGGTTTCATTTGAGCTACTATTATTTATATAATTCCTGGTTATTGGAAATATAGTCATATTTATTTATTACAGGAATTTTGATGAAATAAAAATATGGACATCTTTGTCCACATGAACTGTTTTACCAAAGTCAGCCAGAATTTCAGCTTATTCATAACTGATTAAGTATGGAGATGGCGGATTTTTTACCAAAGCCACAAATCCCTATACCAATGGCGATGGTGTTTAAAGTGTAGCTTTCATCAAAGCTATACTTCATCCCTAATTCAAACTGCACCCCCAGATGTTCTGTAATCGATATCATCAAACCTGCTGAAAAGGGAAACACAAATCTGGAATTATCTGAGTTAAACTCTGCACCAGGAGAAATCATAAGATAGGGATATGAATTATTAAAAACCATAACATATCCTAATTCACCATTCAATTCGAAATTATTAAGAAACTCATCATAAAATGCATTCTTAAAATTGATTCCTGTCCAATTGAACCTGGGACCTATACAGAGATGATCAAAAAGGAAAAAACGCACCGAAGAAGATAATCCTACCTGATATGACCGCTCATTGAAGCTGTTATAGTAATCGTTAAGAATTTGGTTTGAAAATTTATATTTGTATTTACTGGAAAGGAAACTGAATTCCCCATTGACCCATATGTCACCAGTTTTGGCATCAAAACAAAAGGATGCTATTATTAAAGAAGAGGTCAATAAAAATAAAGCTTTAATAAAGTAGTTGCCCATATATTACCCCAATCTGTTTATAGTTTAAGCAAATACTTTCTTTAATAATCTACAGAGTGCTATGAGAGTAATCAATAAGATTCATTGCAGGGATAATCACCAAATATCCTTATTGCTAAGGATTTTCTGATCGCCGATTCTGGTTATGCGGTTTTGGTGCCATTTCACCTTTAAATCACCGGCACTGGATATTTTACCGAAAAT
Source organism: Fibrobacter sp. (assembly GCA_012519985.1). GTDB lineage: Bacteria > Fibrobacterota > Chitinivibrionia > Chitinivibrionales > Chitinispirillaceae > JAAYPC01. The sequence goes on along the minus strand of JAAYPC010000164.1, from coordinate 12,638 downwards.
GTACTCAATTTTAAAGCCATTTACACTTTGAATGTTATCGAAAAAATAATCAAAGTGGTATTTTCCGATGGATTCGATACGACCGAATGAACAGGTAACGGTTTTCCCTCCGATAACCTGCTGACATCTGTATCCAATCGATGCTGCAATAGCTCGCTTAATTATAGAATAGAGCTGGAGATACTCTGCAGGAACGTCTTTTCCTGCAAGTTTTCTATTATCAATGTAAAGCCGAAGAACATTATGGAGAGAAATAAAACCGGGAAGAGCTCTCTGCCTTTGCAGATATTCTTTACGTTCAAAATAGGTGAGATCTCTGTATTCTTGATTAAGAAGAGGTTTGTTCAAATCTCTAATATGGCCTATGGCAACTATTTTTTCTGAATCGTAGCTGATTTTAAGACCGTCAATTTTAACCACCTTGTCAGCAGGAGAAATCTCGATTTTTGCCAAAGAAGTTTTTGTTAAGCAGAAAAGAAGCACTGAAAGAAATACCTTCTGGCTTTTTTTCATATCCTGTAATCTCCAGCAGAGGTTGTAATAAAGAAGCAGCAAGAATCTTTCAGTAAGAATCTGATTGTGTGAATTGAATCCCCGGGAGTTTTTAACAAAATATTGGTGCTACATTATTATTAATCTCTTATATTAATAGCTCCGATTACTGATTGGCTTCACACATAAGCCATTCAATTTAATAGGAATAGGCTATTTTTCTGCCCTGTTTTTAAACGCTATAATTTTTTACATTTATGGAGAAGTGCATGCCCTTTGCTTCAGTTACTGTTTTGTCTGTCATTTTAATGAGTGTTTTTCCACTTTTTGCCTTAAGTCCGGTAGCCACCCATGGCACACTGAAAGTATCTCAGGGAAAAATTATCGGTGCTAATGACAATGAGCCGGTTCAATTAGCTGGAATGAGCCTATTCTGGTCTCTTTGGGAAGGAGAAAGGTTTTATAATAAAAAAGTGGTCAACTGGCTGGTAGATGACTGGAATATCACTGTCATTCGTGCTGCATTGGGTGTGGGGGTTTTGGGAGGCTATGATTCTGATGATGCCAACACTTCTAATACCCATGTCAATCGTGTGAAAACCATTGTGGATGCTGCCATTGCAAATGGTATCTATGTAATTGTGGATTATCATGCTCATGATGCTAACACCAATATCAGCAAAGCCAAGGAATTCTTTTCTAAGATGGCCCAGGAATATGGAACCTTCCCCAATGTGATCTGGGAAATCTGGAACGAACCGGATCTGGGGAAAGGAACCGGTCCTGGTGGTAAGGATACCTGGAGTGACATCAGAAATTATGCATCGGAAGTCATACCGGTGATTCGCCAGCACAGTGGTAATTTAATAGTAGTAGGAACACCGAGCTGGTCTCAAGCAGTTGATTCAGCAGCGCTTAATCCCATCGCAGATTCCAATGTGGCCTATACACTCCATTTTTATGCCGGTACTCATAAAGACAGTCTTCGGGAAATTGCTCAAAATGCTCTCGATCTTGGTGCTCCTCTTTTTATTACTGAATTCGGACTGACTATAGCCGATGGGGGCAGTGATGGTTTAATTGATACGGTCGAAACAAAAGCCTGGCTGGACTGGGCCGATTCAAATGGAATCAGTTGGGTTAACTGGAGTATAGTTGATAAGGGCGAGGCCTCTGCTGCTCTGATTTCCGGAGCTTCAGCAGAAGGAGAATGGACTGAAGATGTTCTTACTGGATCAGGGAAATGGATCAGAAACCGCCTGCGTGCCAGACCTGCTTATGAGTACGATGATATTATTCCTGTAGATGGTAAATCACTTCCAGGTATAATAGAAGCCGAATCGTTTACCGACAAAAGTGAAGAGTTGAAACCGGAACAAACCTCAGATGTAGGTGGAGGAGAGAATCTGGCCTATACCACTAATGGGGCCTGGGCTGAATATACGGTTAATGTCAGGATTGCCGGCGAGTATACAGCAAGATTGAGAGTTGCTGCTGATGCAAACTTTGGTGGTACTATCAGCTTGAAATTTAACAACACCGTTGTTGCTTCCTGGGACATCAGCAGTACTGGCGGATGGCAGAACTGGGCTACCACCGACACCTGTCAGAAATTTTCTCTTCCCAAAGGAGAAACAAAATTTCGGATTGAATGGAGTGGAACTGCCTCAAGTCTGGTTAATTTAAACTGGATTGAATTCAAGCGGGTGCAGGAACCTAATGCAGTAAAAAACCAGAAGCATCGTTTCAGTAAGGAATTACCGGATATTCGTATTAACAATGGTATTCTCTCCTTTAATGCTTCCAAAGAACTCACTGCAGTGACAGTGTTATCGGTCTCCGGGAGAGTTCTTTATAACAGAGCTGTGAAAAGTGGGACGATTGAGGTGCCGCTGAGCAGTGGCTTGCACTTTTTGAGGTTAAAAAAACGTAATGGATTAAGTGAGACATTTAAAATAATTGGAACCAGAAAGTAGGATTTTATCTGAAAAAAGAAGGATGGGTCTGAAAATGAAAAAAGAGTATAGAGTTATTTTGTTGTTAGCGGTTTTTTTCTCAACTGCTCTGGGAGGTGAACCGATGCTTGCCATTAACAGTGATGCACCTGAATTTTCTCTTTTGGCTCAGGATGGCTCTACGGTGCAGCTCAGTGATTTCAAAGAAAAAAACAGTGTAGTGCTGATTTTCTATCCTGGTGATGAGACTCCGGTGTGCACAAAACAGCTCTGTGAGATCAGGGATGATTATTCTTCTTTTTCAAATAAGGGTGCTGTTGTTTTTGGTGTCAATCCGGGATCAGAAAAATCGCATCAGAAGTTTGTTGAAAAACATAATTTTCAGTTCAAGCTTCTGATCGATAAGAATGGTGATGTGGCAAAAAATTACAAGGCTAAAGGTAAACTTATGAATCAACGCACAGTGTATGTGATTGATCCTCAGGGAAAGGTCGTCTATGCTCAGAGGGGAAAACCTCCGGTTGCAGAAATACTTGCCAGCATTCCATCCGAAAATGCAAATGAAGAAAAGTCTCAATCTGGAAATGCTGATTAATCGAAAGCAGTAATTGTAAAGGTGTGTGATCTTTTTTCTTTTTCCATAGAACTTTCTTTTTTGGCCTTTAATTTGTTGTGTAAAAAGAATAAAGCAACAATATCAAAAATCGGAAAAAGCAGGAACAGAATATCAAGACAATATCTAATCAGAAGTAATCTGAAAAAATATATAGCCGAAGAATAAGAGTGAAAATTCTCCAAATTCTTCTATGCTTATCTGAAATAGGTGTCAATTTTAATTCTTTTGGCGAGTGTTTCTGATTTCTTACCAGTTTTTTGTTTTAATACCTGAGTAGTTATAAAGAGGAGTTTTTAATAAGCAACCAGGATAATTTAACAGGCGGGCGGTTTATGATACAGAAACTTGATTGGAGCAAGGGAAAAGTCTTCGCTTATGAAGCCAGAGGGAAAATAAGTAAGGAGGAGAATGTTCAAGTTTTTTCTGAACTTAGAGAAGCAATAAAGCAATACGGAAAGGTGCGCATATTTGTTCTTTTGCCCAAGCTAGCCTGGTCCGACCCTCGTGCTATAGGTGTCCGTTTCTCTTTTGCCAAAGAACATCTGTTCGATATTGAACGTTACGCAATTGTTACAGATAATCCATTTATCGCCTGGATTTCCCTTTTATTAAGCATTATCCCGGGGTTTAACTATCGTCATTACAGTATTGACGATCAATTGTTGGCTAAAACCTGGGTAGAAGCAAAGCATGTGTAAAAGGCAGAACACAATTGGATAGCCAGGATTCTTTCACCCGGATCGTGGAGTTTAATTGCTGCTCTTTTTTATAGCATCCACAAAACTTTTATCGTTGAGCAGTTTATAGATTGCATTAATCATGGTGTTACTCATACACTCAGAAACGCCATCGGATCCTCGGGGTATTACATAGAGCTCAGAATGTCCCTCAATTGTTCCTTCCCACACCGTCAAACCATCTTTAATACAGGATAAGCTCATTCTGATTTCTCCAGTCATGGTAATATCCTGTTGAATCGAAAAACTGGTTACTTCACCCTCAAAAGAAAAAGAGCCACTTTTAGCGGATTTAAGTCCTAAAAACTGGAATCCTTTGATAAGGTTTTTAGAGCACCAGTCACCTATATCGTTTTTGGGAATGGCTGTAATAGTTTGGCCATTGAGAATGATAGTACCTATAGTTTCTTTATTGGCTCTGGAATCGCTTAAAGGTTTAATTCCAATATTCACATTCTGGAAGACAGAAAGAGATTCGATCATGAAGTCTTCAATTAATACATTTGGGTTCCAGGAGATGGAAATGTTTCCGTTGGATGGAATGGAAGAGTTGGCATTTTCGGATATATCTATCTTATTACCGGTTGAGGAACAATGGATACAAACAAAGATGGATAATAAGCAAAGTATTGAAAAACGCATCTTAAGGCTCCATAATTTTAGGTATAATCAGAAAATAACATCTGGCCGGGAGTTAAATCTGCAAAAATGATGAGCCAGGCATTTTAAGAACTTTCCAGAAATTAACCTAAAATTTTCATTAGACAGTAACTGGTTTTGTACCTGATAGAGTGGATCGGGCTCATAATTTGTCCTCCCCTTTTTGGAGAGTTGTTTTTTCTCATTGAAAAGACTTCTTCTCGAAGACTCTTCGAAGTGACTGTCAACGAGAACTTACCTGAGAAACCAAACAGGTTTGCCTGGTCGGGCTTAAATTAAGTCACTGTCTAATGGACATTTTAGGATTAATAATTATCATTTGGCATGATACTTGGAGTTTTATAAAACAGGACAAAGGAACAACTTTCCCCCCTGAAAAGGAGAAAGCAATGAGAAAGAATGGTACGCCTGAGAAGGTCAGTAAGGAAAAAACAGCAGTGCATCAAAGGGTCGAGATGCACATACCGTTTCTGGCTGGTCGGCCACCAAGAGAATCCAACATCAATCATGACGACTGCACCAATTTACAGATTGCTTTTTATACCAGCAGAACTCTGGATGAATTTCTCGAGGTGACTTGAATGATTGAGAATAAAGAGAGCTGAGGTATTCAGCTTTACTCATCTTACCACTTTATCTGCTTTTTATCTGTCTGGTTCAGGTCAAATGTTTCAGTCAAGACCCGAGACTGAGATAACTTGACCTGCAAATAAAAGACTTCTACGATTAAAAAATCAATTGGTGATCATCCAGCGTCTGTCCGATGTACCTTGTACTCCCCTAACCTGCAGTTCAAAATCATCAGGATTACTGGCGTAAATTTTAGCTGTCTGCAAAGTTATCAGATCATCTTGATACAAACTTAACAGTGATTGATCAAATGTTTGAGATCCATACTGATTATAACCTTCCGAGATTGCCTGGGTAATCAGATTGGTTTTTTCGGGGTTCAATATCAGCTCAGCAATATTGGCATTGTTAATCAGGATTTCTGCAGCAGGTACCTGTCCTGATCCATCTTTACGTGGAAGAAGCCGCAAAGAGATTATTGCCACCAGAACATTGGACAGCAAAAGCCGGATCTGATCATGTTGATGAGGGGGGAAAAATGAGATTATTCTGGATATGGTTTCTACAGTATTCATGGTATGAAGGGTACTCATTACCAGATGACCGGTATCTGCAGCACTTAAAGCAGTTTCTATGGTATCCCGGTCTCTGATCTCTCCAATGAGAATGATATCGGGATCCTGTCTGAATGAAGCTCTTAAAGCGTTGGCAAATGAACAGGTATCGTTTCCCAGTTCCCTTTGGGCAATAATGCTTTTTTTATCTTTATATAAAAACTCTATAGGATCTTCAATAGTAATAACATTGGATGAGCAGTTTTCATTAATGTGGTCTACCATAGATGCCAGAAGAGTGGATTTTCCACTTCCGGTTGTACCGGTTACCAGTATAAGTCCCCTGGGAGCCATGGCAATGTCCAGTATTATTTGAGGAAGAAAAAGATCGGAAAAGTTAGGGACCTGTGTCCGAATCGATCGAATTGCCAGAGAAGCAGTTCCCCGCTGACGATAAGCATTGATTCTGAATCTACCAATACCTTTTATCCCTACGGCAAAATCCAGCTCGTTATTCTTAGTAAAAGCAGCATATTGATCTGCTGTCATCAGGGTTTGAACTATCTGTTCCATTTCGTTGGGTTTTATTATATCCATCTGAAGCCGGACCAGTTTTCCATAAATACGGAATACAGGCTGAACACCCACACGCAGATGCAGATCGGAAGCATTATTGTCGAACATCATTTTAAAAAGATTCTGGATCGGGATCATAACTCGATAAGTTCCTTGGGTGCAGAGGTTAAAAGACCAGCCTTCTTTTCTTTAATCACAACCATATCTTCGATTCTTACACCACCGAAGTTTGTTATATAGATTCCAGGTTCTATTGTGATAACCATGTTTTGTTTGAGCAAAGAGTCGCTATGAAAGCTGATTCTGGGTTTTTCATGAATTCTTAAACCTACTCCATGGCCTAATGCGTGTCCGAAAGCTTCTCCAAAACCTGCAGTAGAAATGGAAGAACGGGCTACATTATCCAGTTCTTTGGAGGAGATGCCGGCTTTTGCAGCATTACAGGCCTCTTTTTGCGCATTCAGAACAATGTCATAGATCTGGCGCTGTCTGGGGCTGGCTTTGCCAAAAACTAACGTGCGGGTCATGTCCGAACAGAATCCATTTACAGTACAGCCAAAATCGATTAAAATAAAATCTCCTTTTTTCAATCGTCTGTTTCCAGGTCTTCCGTGCGGAAGCGCTGCCCGGGAGCCAAAAAGGACTATAGTATCAAAAGAGGGTTTTTCGGAACCCAGTTCACTGCACAGACATTCCAGCTCTCTAGCCAAAGCGGCTTCGGTTGTACCTTCTGATATCCTTTGGAGCAAGTTCTCGAACGCAGCATCTCCAATTCTGGCAGCTTTTCTGATAGAAGCTATTTCAGAAGAGGTCTTTTGTAGAAAAAGCTCTGATATTTCAGAGGATAGTTTTACAAACTTTACATTTTTTCCGGAAGCACTCAATTCATCATATTTTTCTACAGTCAGATCATTGGCCTGAAATCCACATACACTGCCCTTAGGTAAAAAAGAGCAAATAGAATTAAAGAGGTTTTCTTTGACTATCTGAAATTCCCACTGAGGATTTTTGCTGCAGAATAATTGAGCAGCTTCTTTATATCTGAAATCAGAAAAGAGCAGATTTTTCTTTAGAGAGATCAGTATCAGGGCATTGGAAGAGCGAAATCCGCTCAAATACTCTACATCTATCAGATCGGTTATCAGAAGATGAGTCAGAGCTTTATCTTTAAGAAGATTCTTTGCCGATTCCAGTCTTGAGTTTTGCACAGATCCTCACTTGGTTTTTGAGCGGTTTGCGCTGCCGTTTTTCCGCTTTTTAATACGTACACCTGCCAGGGGCCGATTGTCAACCACAACTTTTCTCTTTTTTGCCGGAGAGCTTGTAGACTCAGCCTTTTTGATGGTTTGTTTATCCTGTGAGAGATTATTGCTGGCTATTCCCGCAGCAGATTCCATCAGTTGATTAAGTTTCTGCTGGAGATTTTCATTGTCCGGGTCACGGGAAAGAAGTCTTTTGTAGATTTGAATAGCCAGATCGTGTTGTCCCTGTTGGAAATAGATATCCGCAAGAGTGGGGGTCAGTACATGATCAGGGATGCTGTAGGGTCTGCAATTTTCATCTGCTTCTTCAGCCGGTGATTGATCGATGGAGATATTTTCATTAAAGCTTTTTTCCACGCTTTTCTCTACTTTTTCCTTGAAGGTCTCGTTTTCGTTCTGGTCTTGTAAACTGCAGACATCATTCCATTCATCGTAAAAAGAGAGGGGCTTATCTGATTGTTCGGGGAGACTCATCTCGAGCTGATCCAGCTTATCAAGCTCTTCAATGCCTTGAGCATTAACAGCATTATCGCCGAAAATGGTATAAAAATCGGCCTGTACGTCTTCACTTTCGTTGTCATCAGTCGGTAACAGTTCAGAATCAGTATTGATAAGATCCTTGTCGGGGAAGAATTGCTCCAGCCGATCCATAACATCCTGGCCACTGATTATGGTAGTAGTCTCCTGCTCATCATTTTCACCTGCATCATCTGCAGGTTCGGAACCTTTGCTTATGATCTCAACTGAGATATCATCATTGGAAGCTGTTTCTTGTGGTGGTGAATGATACTCGGTTTGTGCAAAGGACTCAGGATCACTGATTATTGAAAGGCCCTGGTCCTGGCTGTCAGGTGAATCTTCAATTGAAGAGGTCAGAGAAAGTGAATCAGAATCTTCGGTAACAGAAAGATTCTCAACCGGTTCCGCTTCAGAAGAATTCTTATTATCTGGAAAAAGCATATCCATTTTTTCCACGATATCATCACCCGAAACCGTGTTAAGTACCTCATCTGATACCAGCACATCCATATCAGTGAGTACCTCATCATCGTGTTCAACACTGAGCTGTTCAATTTCGGAATCGGCATCTATGATGGCTAAATTATCAGAATCGTTGTTGATTTGATCTGGTAGAATTGAGCCCATATCTTCTGGCTGGACTGTTTCTTCTTTTACTGGTGTCGAATCAATAACCGAGGATTCATCCTGTTCAGAAGAATCGATTTCTTCACTATCGATCAGAATATCCCTTTCATTTTCATCGGCCAGAGATACGAATTGTTCAGGCGCAGAATTCAATTCATCTTCCAGAATCGGCAGATCTGGAGCGATATCAATATTCTGCAGATCATCAGAGGCGTCGAAATCGTCTATTTCAGCATGAGAGATATTGTTTTGATCCAATGATTCTTGAATAAAATTATCAGTTTTTTCAACCTGATCCTGGCTTTGCTGTAACTCATTATTTTCTGTTGTTAATTCGGAACCGGTTTCTGGGAAAACCTGATCAAGAATGTCCTCCTGTGAATCCGGAAGCAAAGAATCGTCAATATTCTCAATGAAAGAACTGTCAGAAGCGCTTTGAATCTGATCTGATAATTCTTCTGATACTAATGTTTCCTGATCTTTATCGAGACTCAAGACATCATCTAAATCCTGATGCGAATCGCTTTCTTCCATTTGCATAGTAGCTGAACCCGCTTCTGGTTCAAGCGATAAGGAGTCTTCATCATTAATAAGTTCTATTTCCGGCAGATTCAAATTGGACTCGGAGTGTTTTTCCAGGATAGCATCATCAGAGTCAATTATTAAATTCTGATCCGGATCTTGAGTTTGAGAAAGGAAGGGCTCAGGTGATTGTTGTTCATCGGTTTGAATTAAACTAACCTGATCATTAGAATTTTCAATATCTGAGTCCGATTGTGAGACTTCGTCTTTGTTTGCATCGACTAGGATTTGAGATGGATCAAAAGGATCTTCAGATGGATCTGTGGAGTTTTGCTGGTCGGGTACTTCAGCATTAAGGTCCTGATTAATGAAAGGTTCTGTTTTCTCAGAAATTTCGTTATTTTCTAATGTTTCGTTTGTATCGATCACGTTTTCCAGAAAAGAGCGTTCAAACTGCATCGTTTCTTCGAATTCAGATAATATATTCTTTCCGGTAAATGAGTCGATATCTTCGAAAGGCCGAGGCTGTTCTATGATTAAATCTGACTGTTGTTCCAGAGACGACTCCGGCTCGGGTGATTGCTCATTGGAGTCAAGGGGAATCATAGAAGGATCTAAAGCAATTGTTTTTTCGTGAACCAACTGTTCATTTACCGGGGAGTCCTCTTCGGATATGATCTGAGGCATGGCTTTAAGAGTGGAATTATTAAAAGAATCGGTTTTTTCACTGAAAAGCTCATCTATGCGAGAAGAGATATCCTGTCCTGTAATATCAGCATCTTCATCTAATACAGCTTCATCTATGATGGAGGACTCGAGATTCTGAATTTCCTCGTTGTTTGAATTTTCCTGGGTAAAAGAGTCCAACGGATAATCCTGAGGCTGGTGATTTTCTTCATATAATATATTTGCATGTTGATTTATCATATCACCATCGATTGAAACAGTTTTCTCATTGTCAAAAGGAATATCAGGGGGGAACGACTGGTCTTCATCAATGGATTGTTGTGGTGGAAAAGACTCATCATAAAAATTGTCTGACTCCACTTCGTTGCCATAATCCATCTGCTCATCGGCAATTGGCTGCTCAACAGGGGTGGGTTCCCAAAGTACTGGCTCTGCAGGGATTTCGATACCAAGCGTTTCATAAAGTCCACTTATTCCATCGGAGGGATACTGAGAAGCCAGTTTAGCTATGGATTTATTGTAAGGATCCATTTTATATAGTATTTCGTAAATACTTCCGGCTTTCTGAATCATATTCTGCTGTACAAAAATTTCTGCCAGCATCTTTAAGGCTACCTGATTATGACGATCAATAGTGCAGACTTTTTTAAACTCATTGAAGGCGTCATTGTAATTTTGCTGTTCAAAATAGCAACGGCCCAGGATAATATGTCCGGTAACATAATCGGGGTGATTTTGGATACCTTCAAGACACAGTTCGATTGCGCGGCTGAGATTACCCTCTTTTCGATAATTATCAGCAAGCCGGGAAAACAGGCGGGATTGCGGAGATTTGCGAAATCTCTTTTCCAACAATTCAGAATCTTTATCCGCCAGGCGGGTAGTCATTAAAACCTCCATGAGTATTAAAAAACAGCAGGAGATGCTATATGGGAAAAAACCGATTTATTGACGGTTTTATACCTGAAAGCTACTGTTATTTGATGTTGGCCTTTGATATTCAATAAAACAGTACAGCCTCTTCCAAGATAGAACTCCGGATAATAATGAGCTTATCACTTCAAACAAGAAAGATCAAGTTTCAAGTTTAATCTGAATAAGATGCATATAACATTCCATATTGTTCAAAGATTTACCAATTATCATAGGAGAAACCTTTTTCCTGATAAAAAACTCAAGATTGTGAGGTGATAATTTTTTTAACAATAGACGTTGTGGAAAGGCCTGCAGTAAAAGGAACTATCACAATTTTGCCGCCGTGCTTCTCGACAATATTTTTTTCCGGAAGTTGTTCTGGTAAGTAGTCCCCACCTTTAACATGGATATCGGGTCTGAGGACTTCCAGAAATGCTGTTGGATCATTTTCTGGGAAAATGAAAGCATAATCCACCATTTTTAAAGACCAGATTAGTAAAGCTCTGTCAATCTCATTCTGAATCGGGCGATCAGGGCCTTTTAATCTGGACACCGATGCGTCACTGTTTATTCCTACTACAAGCAGATCGCCCAGAGCCGCAGCATCTGTCAGATATTTTATATGCCCGGCATGCAACAGATCAAAACAACCATTGGTGGTAACCAGAGTTTTTCCCTTTTTTCGTAGCTTTGAAACGATCTGATTAATTTCAGTTAAACTTAATGGCTGCTTGGGTAAGGTGATGTGCATAATTTTAGGTCCAGTTTTATAAAAGATTCTGCTGATATCTTGGGTATTGAAATAAAATCAGAAACAATCCTTAAGTCTGATAAGCTCTGAAGAATAAAGCGTTTTTTTCATTCCTGTTCTTCGTTTATATTTTTTCCTGATTACTTCTGATTAGATATTGTTTTGATATTAAATCTTATTTTTCCCGATTTAATATTATTCCGTTCAGATACCTGAGTGTTACAATAATCCATAATTACTGATTAATAATTTCTGTTATGGAAAAATAGCATAATGGTGGGCAAATTTGAAAAAAAACATAAAAAAATTAAAGTTTTACATAATTCTGCCGATAAAATTAATGGAGAAATGTTGATGGTAGCCCAAGGCAGTGATACGGGAAAAAAAATTAATTAAAGTACTTCCCAGCGGGTACCGAAATAATGAATAGAAAAGGCTATTATAAGGTTCAAAGGATTTGAACTGAACATTTTCCAACAAGGATGTTGGTATGCGAATCAATCATAACATTTCCTCCATGCACACCCAGGGTTCACTTTTTAAAGTGAATCGCAGTCTGACAAAATCTCTGGAAAAACTCTCTACCGGATTAAGAATCAATAAAGCATCAGATGATGCTGCAGGGTTGGGAGTTTCTGAGAACCTGCGAATCCAGACCAGAGGAATGGAGCAGGCATTAAAAAACACCCAGGATGCAATCGCACTGCTCAATATCGCCGATGGAGCTTTAAATGAACAGGCAGAAATTCTACAAAGAATGAGAGAGCTGGTGGTCCAGGCACAAAACGACACCTATACTCAAACCGAGCGCGATTACATGGGGCAGGAGTTTGGATTATTAATGCAAGAGCTGGACCGGATCGCTTCAGTTACCAGATACAATGGAATGCAGATTTTTGCTACACCAGAGAGTAGCGGCAATAACAGTGCCGGTTTATATGCTGACGTTAATGGGGCACCTGAGACTGCACATAAAACCACTCAATCCAGTTCTTTAGGAAGCGTATCTTCATTGGGCACAAATGATAGGGGAAGCGGTCACCATTTCAACATGATGATCGGAGCAAATTATGTTGAAGTAGATTCCTCATCCTACGATAGTTCGGGTAAGTTTTATTCAGAAAATGCGGCCAATATGATTACTATTGCTTTTGGTCAGATGGATTCCAATACTCTTTTTCATATCAATCCATCT
>JAAYPC010000163.1 GCA_012519985.1 Fibrobacter sp. | reverse complement strand
GATATCCAAAAATGCAAAGGATGCACATACACTAACATTTGTGTTGTCTGCCCTGGAATTATGCACACTGAATCAGGTGGATTTTCTGAACCATCACCAATGTTTTGTAATAATGTAAAAGCATTGGATAATGTGGTTCTTTCTCAAAGCTCATGAACATATACACAGAGCTTATAGCAGAGCAGGGTTCTATGGTTTTCTCCATACAGGGAAACTCGATGGAACCTCTTCTCAGAGAAGGAGATTCTGTCAGAATCTTCAATATGACATCTCTTAAACCTGGTGACTGTTACATTTTTAAACTCAATGGTAAAATGATAATTCACAGGTTGGCGGGAAAAATCGGGGAAGACTATTACTTTATTGGAGATAACAGCAACAGCTTTGAAAAAGTCACAAGGGAACAGATTTTTGGCCATTTATATGGTAACCCCGACAATAAAGTGGAAAAACAGCTTATCATGATAATAAATTGGCTATATCTGCATTTCATGAGGCGGAAGCCACCTTTCCGCGCTTTTGGCCTTAGAAAAAGAATCATTAGAACCATATTCAGGAGTATTCATGAAAAAACAATACCAGAAACCTCAGATTTATACTGAAGATGTAAGTATCGCTTTTGCTCAGAACTGTTGTCCTGAAACTTATCCTCTACCTAATGCGTTTGCAGCGGCGTTTTGCTCCGGGCTAGGCTGCGAAAGCAAACCAGGTAATTACCTCAAATGTTAGAACTAGTGCCTGGATCTTCTGATTTTGTGTCTGATAAGCCAGAGAGGTCTTCTTACAAATGGGATCTCCAGTAATATTTTGCGGATCAAAGGATTTAAACCGGCATACCACTGGAAACTAAATCTCATCAACAAACGGGTATAAGGGCTGCTCCAGTCAGGAGAAAAAGTTTTTTTCTGGTAAATCCTGGCATAAATGCTTATCATAAGCCAGACAAAAGGTTTAATTCCGGTTTTTTCTGCTCTGATCCAGAATTCTTTCCATGAGAAATTCTTCTGCTCTTCCAGAAGGGCAATTTCCTCGAAAAATGAGATATCAAAGTTTTTATAGATGTGATGCAGATAATGGCAGACATGAATAAGCATCGCATCCTCTGGTGAAGGAAAAACACAGTTGGAATTTTGAATTACACCTCTGCAGAAAAGGTCTTCGTCTGAAAGGATGAAACGGGCAGTGGGGCAGATCTGGTATTTGATCTCCAGGTAAATCTTTCGGTTAAAGCAATGATATATAAATGGTTGTTCATAATCAAAGTACCCCGGTATTAGTTGGGTTTCTGTCAAAGATCCAAAATAGTTGGCTGCCTTCTGAAAATCCTCTTTCTTAACTAGAATATCGATATCTTTCATTTTTCTGGAAGAGAGCCCTGAAGCTAAACCCGAAGCTATCAGGTATGCTCCTTTTAGCGGCATGAAGGAGATTGCCATTTCCTGAAAGTGTTTTTCTATAATTTGAAGTACATCATAGTAGACCCATTGGGTTATCTGCCAATCGGATAAAAAATTTTCTGGTCTGGATTTGGTTTGATTAAACATATAATGGCTGAATAAATAAACTTGCAGGAAAGAAATTGGTAAGATTGAGTATATCAAAGTTTTAGCTGGAATTCAAGATTTCTCCTCGGGGACTCGTCGAAATGACATGGAGGCTCGGGGACTCGCCATTACTTTGATGGGCTCTCGTTGTTTGTTGCTTCGGCAAATCTTCGCTCTTAGTTACTTTGGTTAGCCCTCGTTATTAGTCTCTTTGAACGAGTCCTTACTCTTCATTACATAGATTAGCCCTCGCTATTGTCATTTCGACGAGTCCGCGAGGAGAAATCTTTTACTACAAAAAAGTGCCCTTCAAGATGGGCACTCACTACAATAAAAATTTTCTTCGGAATGGCTATTCCAGTTTTTTAAGGCAGGCCTCGATAAATGCAGGAATGTCAGAAGGATTGCGGCTGGAGACAAGATTTCCATCGATAACCACTTGTTGATCAATAAATTCTGCACCTGCATTTTTAATATCCTGGATAATTGATTTGTAACCAGTCACTTTTTTCCCTTTCAGAACATCAGCGGTTATCAGAAGCTGTGGTGCATGACAAATGGCGAAGACCGGTTTCCCTGATTCCATGAAATCCCGGACCAGTTTTACCGGAGCAGCGCTGGCGCGTAATTGGTCGGGTGAATAACCTCCCGGAATAAAAAGGGCATCGTAGGAGGGAATATTCG
>JAAYPC010000025.1 GCA_012519985.1 Fibrobacter sp. | reverse complement strand
TTCTTGTTTCGGATTTCGAATTTTCTTCCTTCCCCTCCTGTTTCGAATTTTTCTTCAGACTGTCATTTTAGTTTCCCCGTTGGATTCCAGAAATTATATTCTACCATCAAATTTAAAACGGGGTGTGGCGCAGTCTGGTAGCGCACGTGGTTTGGGACCACGGTGTCGGGGGTTCAAATCCCTCTACCCCGAAAATAATTTAAGATTATCGATTGCCCCTGTAGCTCATCTGGATAGAGCATCTGCCTTCTAAGCAGAGGGTAACAGGTTCGAATCCTGTCAGGGGTAATTTTTTATTTGAGAGAAACCGTGATGGTCTGAGGTTACGGTTTTGTAAACATCGCCTCAGTTTTATCCTTCCTTGTCATTATTTACCAGATTAAACAGTTGTGAAAATTACGGCTATGGGGATTCCATTTTTCAGTACAGCGTTATTTCGTTTTGTCCTTTTTTAGCACCGAAGCGAAAAAAATATCACAATCTTTAAGGTTCCGGCAATTTCAGGCATTTCGATGAATCCCGAAAAGAGCACATTGTTCATTTCATAAATGGCCTATGTTTTGGCATATTTATTGTTATGTAATTAAAGTTAATCTTTATAAAAATCCGGTTTTTGAGAAATTCATAAATTAAAAACAATTAATATTAAACATGCTTTCAATATCAATCGAGAATGCCATTGATTGCATTAAAAACTTTGGTTTGCTGAAAGGCTTATTCCTTATTTTTTTTATTTGTGCGCATACATGGATTTATTGCCTTTATAATCAAAGAATTAACGATGCCAAAGAGCAAATTAAACGTATCGCGAATGAAAACCGGGAATATCGGGAACGTTTTTTATCCCTGTTAGATAACAGATTCGATTACAAACCAAAATTCAATGGACCACCAGTAATAACTCAATCGAAACGCTAAAGGAAGGAAAAAATGATTTTAACTTTATGTATTGTTTTTTCTATAATGGCATTCCTTACCTGGGCCAAATTGAATAGCCTCAAAAAGCATGATGAGACCCTTTATAGATTTTGCGATGTCCGACGCAAAATGATGCAGTATTTAAGAAATAATTATGAGACTATTTCTAAAAACGACTATCATAATCTAAGGAAGTCTTTGGACCTGCTAAATAACAATATCCATTATTTCGATATTTATAAAACTCACATCTTTAATTTGTCTTTTTTAATGGGCATTTTTAAGGCTGCCAAAGAGAACCTTAATGAAGTTAATAAATTACAGGATGTGAATAACCAGGAAATAAAAAGTCTGATTTCCTCTTTTGAAAAAGCTTTTCTGATCGCTTTCTTCAGGTTTACACCATGGCTTAAAACCAGGTTGTGTATTGGTTTTTTCGTTTTTGTATTGTCACTAATCGGCAGAGCTTCACAAAGCTTGAGCAGAAAGACTGCTTCGAAAGTTAAAAATGCGATCTCAACAATTCAAATGATAGAAGACAGAAAACTTTCATATTCAATGTAACCGTGTTTCTGTATACTTGTGGTATTGGAGTGCATCGAATTATGTGATGCAGTTTTAACTATCAGGCTTCCTTATTTCCCATTTTCCTGGCAGAATCACCTAAGACAATATCTTTCTTGAATGGCTTGTTTTAGCATGGGGTATCCTATTACTAAAGGCCCGCAGTGACCACTTGGTCCCGAACCAAGTAAGTACCCACATTTTAGTGGATTATTTAATCATTTTTTGATGATTGCGTGAATTTTAGCAAAACAGGGGCTTTTATTTCAATACTCTGTAAGAACTATTTAGATCATTCCTGATCAATTATCGATCCACACACCAAACACTTAAAAATCTTCTTCTTGGCCCGGAAATTTATTCCAGTTATTAAAATAACGATAGATGCAACAATGAAACATCCTAAAAGACACAATGCATGGATATGTAAAGGGTGGCCCTGGTAGATGATTGCAATAGCCCTAAAGCATATTGTGTATGCTACCAGCATCGTAAAAGCTGATATTATCATAATCCATCCAAGAATATTAAAAAAATCTGATCTTTTAGGCATCCGGGTTGGAATCATTGCCTTTTCGTTATTGCATATCTTGCAGTCAATGGCTATTGTGTACTTCAATATCTGCATAAAATTCCCCAGATGTTTTTTTTGATGACTTTTTGTTTTATTTCAATTGAATTATCATATTTAATCTACTGCTATTCCCATAGGATTTCAAAAAAATTGACAAAAAAGCTGGCCATGTGACATGTTTAATTTGATCCTAAAACTTAAACAGAGGAGTTACAATGAAGTCAGCCAAACATAAATTTACATTATGAAGCAGGTACTTGAAATATTCCAGCATATCTGGTTCCAAAAATAGCCAGAAAGCATGGTGTAGATAAGAAAGTACGAACATATTCACCCTGGAGTCTTGTGGTTTCAATGATACTTGGTCAACTTACTCATGCGCTATATGTGATCTTCATAAGGGGCATTGTCCACTATCCGCAATGCAACACCGCCAAGCCGTAATGGGTTATCATATATGCTAATGCAGTTTGAGGAAGCGCAATGACACGAGAGCTTTTTTACGAAACGCTGACTCATTTTTCAACTCTTTATTCCAAGATTTGGCAGGTTTGACAACTCAATTAAGCTTCCAAGGGGAATTAAAAGAACGTTAAAAATTGTAGACTCTCCGGCTCCCTGGTCCCGAACCAAATGCCCACTATGGCTATCCTATGCTCACACAGGACCAGCCTATGTTCAACAAACGAAACTCCTTTTTCAACAAACATCAATCAATTCTCAACAAACAACGGTGTCTGCTCAACAAACCAAATTCTTTTTTCAAAAAACAACGATCAATTTCAAAAGAACAATGGCGACTGTTCAACAAACAAAATTCTTTGTTCAACAAACATCATCCTTTGTTCAACAAACATCATTCTTTGTT
>JAAYPC010000162.1 GCA_012519985.1 Fibrobacter sp. | reverse complement strand
CGTTGTTTTTTTGCCATCAGATACCTTAATAGGTAAGAAATTTCATTAAAAATGAAAAAAATACTGCCCAAACGGTTAAACATAAATTATAATCATTATTCAATCACCTCAGGGCAATGATTTAGTTTAAAAAAATCCACTTGAATCTTACCCGGATAATTAATAAGGTTAATAACCGAAATATTAGTGATAATTTATAGGGGATTCTGCATTTGCAGAAAATTTTTTTGATTACTTCTTTATTACTCTTCATGCTGAATATGTCTTCGTGTTATGAATGTTTGAGAATATATAGGAGCAACACCCCGAAATAATAACCACATTTTTTTAGCACTCCAGATAAAAAGAGGGGTGCAGGAAAGAGAATAGATGAAGTTTTCGGAATTCGATCTTGATGATCAGATAATTCAGGCACTGGAAGAGGCCGGCTACAGTGAGTGCATGCCGGTTCAGGAGCAAACCCTGGCTCACACTATAAAGGGAAAAGATGTATTTGTACAATCTCAGACTGGCACCGGTAAAACTGCCGCTTTTCTGGTTTCGATTTTCGCTCTGCTCCGTGGTGAGCTCAATGGTAAAAAGTCATTGATAATCGCTCCCACACGTGAATTAGCGGTACAGATCGAAAAAGAAGCGATTCTTCTGGGGCACAATCTCGGATTTAACATCTGCAGTTTCTACGGAGGAGTCGGTTACGGTCGACAGGAACACCATCTCGCCCAGGGTGTTGATATTATGATCGGGACACCGGGAAGGATACTTGATTTTAAAAAGTCTGGAAAAATCAATTTCAAAGAGATCGGAATATTTGTTATAGATGAAGCTGATCGTCTTTTCGATATGGGATTTCTTCCTGATATCACCACCATGCTCAAGAGTCTCAATACAGAGTGCAAGGTAATGCTTTTTAGCGCTACTCTGAGCCGTGAGGTGAGGATGATTGCCCGTGAATACATGGATAATCCTGCAGAGGTTGAACTTTGTCCGGAAAAAGTAACGGTTGACGCAATTACTCAGGAGCTTTATCATGTTTCCAAAAGCGAAAAAATGAATCTGCTGCTGGGAATACTTAAAAAAGAGAATCCCAGAACCGCACTGATTTTTACCAATATGAAAGATCAGGCTCGTGTGGTTGCAGAAAGACTCCGCCATAACGGGTTTTCATGCGAACACCTCTCAGGTGATCTTCCTCAGAAAAAACGCTCCAGAATAGTCGATGAGATAAAAGAAGGAAAAATATCTCTTTTAATAGCCACTGATGTGGCAGCCAGGGGAATTCATATCGATGATCTTGATCTGGTAATAAATTATGATATTCCTGAGCATTGTGAGAATTATGTGCATCGGATAGGACGTACTGCACGTGCAGGCAAAACCGGAAAGGCTGTTTCTCTGGCGTGTGAAGATTATGTCCATGGTCTCAAATCGGTTGAACAATTCATTGGCTTTAAAATACCGGTGATGTTTGCTGATTCTGATCTTTATCTTCAGGATAGCAGCGCTGGAATCAGCTTTCGAAAGAGCAGGCATCGCACTCCTGAGCGTTCTTCAGGCAGAACATCATCAAGGAAAAATTATTCAGATCGTAAAGTCAACCGGAAACCTAAACCCGGCAGATCTAGTCACAACGAAAATAAACGTCTCGATAAGATCCCACGACCTAAAAGGCATTCCCAGCGACCAGCACAGAGGCTTTCTACAGAAAGCAGACCTGTGGAACAGAGTTCAAAGAAGAAAACCGGGTGGTTTCAAAAAGCGGTAATCAGGCTTTTCGGGTAAAAAAGCTTCCCAATCAAATATTAAACAAAGACAGGAAATGACAACCAGAGCCAGAATGAGATTTGATAGCTGCTTTGAAGTTTCTTATTCAATAAATCAAAAATCTCAAATCTTAAAACTTAAATTCTCTCTGGCTGGCACATTCATAAAGAAGAACTGCGGTAGCCGCTGATACATTCAGTGATTGTGCTGTCTTGTTTATGGGGATGGAAACATAATCGGTACAAAGCCTGGAGAGATAAGGGGGGATTCCCCGATGCTCTCCGCCCAGAATCAGTAAAAGGGGACCTTTAAGATTCAACTCCGATGGTTTTTTCCCTTTATGCACATCGGCTCCTATCACCGAATACCCTTTCTGAGCAAATTCTGACACAATACCTTCCAGATTCTTTGGTCTGGAGATGCAGATATGTTCTATCATACCAGCAGAACTTTTTGCCACTGCTGCATTAAGGGGCGCAGTGTTTTTTCTCTCCAGAATAAGTGCATCTACACCAAATGCCACACTGGATCGAATTATAGTTCCCAGATTGCCAGGATCTTCAACAGAGGCAGGGATAAGCAGTAGTGGGTTTTCCTTGTTAGCCAGTATCTGGTGTAGTTTTTCGATGGAGCAGTATTCTTTGACACTGCAGAGTGCCACAATGCCCTGGTGTTTGGTTGTACCTGCGAGTTGTTGGAGTTTTGATTCTGGAACATGATTGTAGGCAAGACGTTCCTTACGGCATATCTTCATCAGATTAAACAGGTTAGCGCTCTTTTTATCTTTATCAAAATAGATATGGTCTATCGATTGAATCCGGGTATTCAAAAGCTCTTCAACTGCATGAATTCCATAAATGTAATTTTCCGATTGCATCATTTTTTCCTTTTGAGGTGTTGGTAATATAAATTGAATTCAAGGTGCAGTGGGCAGTGAATGCAAATGAGCAGGTGATGGTTAAAGCTAAATCGTACGATTTAGGCTGCAATTTGGTTTGAACATTGGAACAATCATCAGGGTTATGATATATTTTTTTGTTTATTGATCTGATTTCTGATCTTTTCAAGGAGGTAGAAATGGGTATAGGTGGGCATGAACTTCTATTAATTCTTTTGATAGTGTTACTTCTTTTTGGTGCTAAAAAGATTCCGGAACTGGCAAAGGGGCTGGGTAGTGGACTTCGTGAGTTCAAAAAAGCTTCTTCTGATGCAGAAAGTCTTACCAGCACCGAAGAAAACAATACTAAGCAGAAAAGTGAGAAAAGCTCTTGAGTTCAGCGGTCAAAGAGATGTCTTTTCTGGACCATCTGGAAGAGCTCAGATGGCGAATTATTAAAGCTGCGGTTGCAGTTGTCATCGCGGCCATACCCTGTGGCATCTACTGGAAAAAGATCTTCGATGTAGTGATGATCTATCCTTTGCGACTTTCCAATCCTCAGCCAAAGCTTATCTATACCAGCCCTGCCGAAACAGTGATGATAAGTATAAAAATTGCCTGTGCAGGGGGGCTGATTCTGGCTGCTCCGATTGTATTCTATCAAATATGGAAATTTATATCACCTGCACTTTACGGAAATGAAAAAAAAGTGATTCTGCCTACTGCACTTGTCTCCACTTTGTTTTTTATTACAGGTATAGTATTCAGTTATCTCATGTTTCCTTTTGTGATGAGATTTCTTACCATGTTTGCACCTGATAAGCTTGCTCCCATGTTTAAAGCCAGCGAATATTTCGGGTTTCTCTTGAAAATAAGTCTGGCTTTTGGTTTCGTTTTCGAACTGCCTGTGATTTCTTTTGTGTTATCTTATATGGGCTTGATCGATGCTTCATTTCTGATAAAAAATTCCAGATATGCAATTGTACTGATTTTCATCGTTGCTGCAATACTCACACCTCCCGATGTGATATCCCAGACGATGATGGCTTTACCGATGCTCCTATTGTATGCAATCAGCATTCTGGTTTCATTTCTGGCCTCCAGGAGAAAAAGATGAATACTGGAATCGGTTTCTCAGAAATGCTGGTTGTTCTTACGCTGATTCTGGTGTTTTTTGGATCCAAAGAACTGCCCATCTTTATTCGCAAGGCAGCTCAGATAATGGCCAAAATCCGTCGGTACAGTGACAAACTTAAAAGTGAACTGGATTCGATAAATCGTACCATAGAGGAACCATTGGTGAAGGAACCACCGTTTGTGGTTGTTGAGAAAAACCGGTTGCGAAATCATTACATCTTCCTGCGCAAAAGTATGTCACCTGATGAGCATCAGAAGAAATCCGAAGAGATCTTCAATCATCTGAAAACCACTGAAGAGTATAAAAAAGCAACAGCGATAATGATCTATGTGAGTATGGGTAAAGAGGTCTCAACCCACAACATGATTAATGATATGCTGGCAAGCGGGAAAAGAGTAGTTGTGCCATACTGTAAAGAAAACTGTAATGAACTGGGTATTGCTGAGATAAGAGATATGGAAAAAGATCTGGTAAGGGGAGAGTATGGGATACTGGAGCCGCGAGCGGAACTCAGAGATCTTTTTTTCAAAAGCGATCTCAGGCTTATTGTATGTCCAGGAGTGGCTTTTGATCTTTACGGGGCAAGATTAGGGAGGGGAAAAGCCTATTATGACTCTTTTTTGCGTGAGTTTAAAGAGAGGGTTCCAATTACCGGTCTTGCCTTTGACTGTCAGATAAGTAAAGAACATCTGCCATTTGATTACCATGACATTGCAATGGACCAGGTTATCACCGAAAGCGGGTTGTTGATAAAAAAGACCCTGCAAAGCTCATCAGAAGTTCCTGCAGGATAGGGTGTCTGCCATGTGGTCAGTTGTCTTTTACATTATTGCAGGATTGGGAGTTACTTTTCTTCTTTTCCTGCTTTTGGCACTTTTTGCTTCTTTCCACATAGAAGCTCGCTTCTGCAGTCTGCAAAATTGCAGTAATGCATCGCTCTCTTTCTGGTGGATTCATCCGTTTTTTATCGCGTTTTTCTACAATTACAAAGAAAAAGACTATTACCTGAGAATCGCCTGGTGGAAAGTATCAAAAAAAAAGTCAGTCCAGAAGGAGTTGGAAACACCTGTTGAACCAGAAGATGAATCGGTTAAAGGAGTTGAAGAGGAACCGGTAACCAGTGCAGAGCCTCAGATAGAAGAGAAGGTTGAGGATGAGGGCCAAAAAGAGGCCCAAATCGAGCAGCCAATTATAGAAACAGTGGAAAAGAAGCCTGATAAGATGGATAATCTGATTGGGCGGATAAAAAAAAGCAGGATCATATTTTTTTTAAGTCATAAAAATTGGCGGCAAAAGATGTTATCCTGGTTACTCCGGTTTTTTAAAACATTTCGGCATCTGGTCCATTTTGAATGTTTTAAAGCCGATATCAGGGCTGGTATTGAAGATCCTGCGATATTAGGTAAGATCTTTGGTTACTACCAGGCATTTTCGAATGCATTGCAACTGAAAGAATATGGATTCGACCTTTGTTTTGAGCCGCTTTTTATGGAAAACCATTTTGAAGTGGATGGAGCAGTCAAAATTAAAAGTTCTATTGGAAGTCTGCTGGCACCGTTTGGGGTAGCATTTCTTACATTTCCCTATATCAGTACATTTTTTCTTTGGCGACGTTATAAACGAAAAATGAAGAGAGTCAGGTAGCAAAAAAGTTATTATGGTTATTTTTTTTGACAAAGTTGCTCAGGGTGTTGGCCGGGTGACCAGAGAAGCGATTGAGCAGTTCGGTTCAATCTCAATTTTTTTCTGGAGAGTCTTACTGGCTTCTCCTGTCACAGTAAAACGATTTCACCTGATTGTGGAACAGATGATGCTTTTAGGGGTTTGTTCAATTCCTATAGTTTTTCTGGTTTCACTTTTTGTAGGTGCCATTAGTGCCTGGCAGGTTCAGTATCTTTTCGCTGATGCGATTCCTTTGACTTATCTGGGGGCAGCGGTAGGGAAAGCGGTTTTTACCGAATTGGGTCCGGTACTCACTGCAATAGTGGTGACTGGAAGAGTTGGAGCAAAACTTGCAGCAGAACTGGGAACCATGAGAGTTACAGAGCAGATCGATGCGTTGACCTGTTTATCTATGGACCCTTACAGCTATCTGCTTGCACCCCGGATGATAGCCGGTGTCATTATGCTTCCCATCCTTACGATTTTTTCCTCCTTTTTTGCGATAGTCAGTGCACAACTCTTGTCTCAATATGCACTTGGTCTGAGTGGAGCAGCATTCTATCATGGAATGAAGCTTTTATTTAAGGTGCAGGATGTGGTTGTTTGTTTGACAAAAGCTTTTGTGTTTGGTGGCGTTATCTCTTTATCGGGTTGTTACTATGGGTTTCTTACCAAGGGAGGGGCGGTTGGTGTAGGAAACTCAACCAAAAAAGCGGTGGTGGCTGCGATGGTTCTGATTCTGGTGAGCAATCTTCTGGTAGTAAGTATTCTTTTATAAAAGTGCTTGCTTTTATTATTCTACACATTTATTTTTGAAGTTCATTTTTTGAAATCATCGATTTAACTGGTCCCTTCGTCTAGTGGTTAGGACACAGGATTTTCATTCCTGCAACAGGGGTTCAATTCCCCTAGGGACTACCAAAAGGGAATCTTCGTAATTCGGAGGTTCCCTTTTTTCATTTTCTATTGCCTTAACTGCTTATTTATGTTTATTTCGGCTATTTTTTACTGCCCTCCGATAAAGTAAATACCTAAATCGTACGATTCAGCTAAATATTTAAACCCAAATTGTCCATTAGGTGGTGTTTGGTTTTGTCTTCGGGTAAAAAAACAGCTATCGTTTGATGGCTTTATATTCTTTAATGATTCTGGCGAATCGGTATAGCGAACTGATGGTTCGTGAGGAGATGGTAAGCCAGTTTGGATTGGAGATAGCAGGTCCCAGAAATGAAGTTTTTCGTATCTTATCCGCAAAATCCATTATTACATCTATTTGATCGATTTTAAGGTATAGAACCAGTTTCGATTGTAATGGATCGATGAATCCATTAAGGTTGGTGCTCAGATCGACCAGTTCCTTGGTTACAGGAAAGTTGCCTATCAGTTCCAGTTTAATGATGTTTTTAGGTTTTACAGTTACAAAGATGTTGCAGAATTCATTAAGTTTATCATTATCGTCCTGGTCATCTATTTGTATGGGAAAATTGATCCCTTTTTTTTGTTTTGATGGAGTGACATGATGGTAATCATAAGCATCTAGAAGAAACTGACTTAGCGGGTATGACATATTGGAAACCTGTATGGAATTCAGTTTTTATTCAAAATGAAGGTCACTTTCAATATGGGTGAAATCTGGTATTATGATCTGGTGTTTTTTCCGGTTGCAGATCGAAACTGCCCCTTTTATGGAAATACCTCTGCCAAATTTTATATCTCCGGTAATTTGTAACGAGTTACATTCCAATAATGAAGGTGCTTCGTGAGGGAATCTCTCTTTTAATTGTTCGATCCAGGAATAATACTGCGGATCGAGTTTGATTCCCATGTTTTCATGTCGCCTTGCAGGATTATGGATAATGTGATAATCATCATTTAGAAGGTAATAATCGGACCATAGAAGAAGCAATTCTTCACAAGTTTTTACCGGGGCAAATCTGGATCTGGAGACCCGTAAGGCGGAGGCATTACTGAAGATGGAGATGGCAGTGCCCATTGCTGATTCCAGTTGAAATACTTCCGCGGAGTCGGGATCGGTGGGATCGATTTTCTTTCTGTTGCAGATCATGGGAAGATTCAGAATATTGTTGTTCTCATCTAAAAGCTTTTTAAGATCCAATAGATTGATCCAAAGATTATTGGTATTAAAATAGGAGTGGCGTGAGATGTCCTGAAAGTATTGTCTGTCCTGTTCCGGGCATTGCGCAGCTTCCCGTAATATAAGCCGGCCATCTTTATGTCTGGCCAGATGCCCACCTTTACGGTCCATCCAGGTGCGGTCAGTGACCTCCATCAGAAATGAAAGCTTGTTTGAGATAAAATAGCCCAGTATGCCGGTATCCAGACTTGCACCCAGATTATCTATGTTGGAGATAAAAGCATAGAGATATCCATGTTCGATCAACTGGTCCAATATACCGGAGGTCTTAAGGGAAGTGTAGATGTCTCCATGCCCTGATGGGTTCCACTCCAGTTGAGGGTCTTGTGGGACTGTAACCGGAGCTAAAGTCGAAACATCTATGCGTGGAAACATGTTCTGAACAAATGAAACAGGAATATCACCATGAAGTTCAGAGTATTTTTGCAGAAACTGAGAGCATAAGGTATCAGTTTTAAAGCTGTTCATTAGAATAAGTGGAACTCTGGAACTGATCTTTTTGTTCAAATTGATGGCTTGTAGGGCAGTAATATCCAGAAATGTTAATTGGTCTTTTACCGGTATAAGAGACTTCGGGCCCTGTAATCCCATTGTTGTTCCCAGACCACCATTGAGCTTCAATATGACAGTGCGGTTAAGTGCCTGTTCACCGATGCTGGTGTAACTGGAGTTGGTTTGCCAAAGATCGAGTTGTCCCTTTTGGATCGGCTCGATCTGATTTTCAGAAATAAACCCCTTTTCCCCGTTAATTAACTGCTTATAATATCCAGCAAACGTGTTTATGGCTGCCTGAGGAAGCTTCCGGGTTGACATTTTTTTTACAAATGGTTCAGTGTGCATAATCAAATTCTGGGTAATCTTATTGGGGTTTAGCAGCTATAATAGCTGAAATGTTACTATAAACTAAGAGGCAAAACTTCTGCCATCATCATTTGCGATAGCTGGTCCGGTTACTTAAATATACTTAATGTGCCGTCACTCATGGGTAAATGAAACCTAATTCGAGTAATTGTTCGATTCAGGCGAAACAATATCCTTCGGCTGAACGGGGTAATTATTGTTTTGTCCATGGATAGCATTT
>JAAYPC010000161.1 GCA_012519985.1 Fibrobacter sp. | reverse complement strand
TCCCACCATTCCTTAATACGGTAGTGCTCCCGCCAAGTGTACTTCAAATCGGTTACTGAGACACCATAAAAAGATCATAGTACGCCATGCACGCGTGCAAAACATACCATGAAAAGATCATTGTACTCCTAGCAAGCATGCTAAGCATACAATGGTGAGAGCATAGTATGCCTAACACGTTTGCTAGGAGTGCAATGGTAAGAGCATTGTATGCCTAACACGCTTGCTAGGAGTACTATGACGATTTCTTTGTGGGAATTTGAACCATACAGAGAGTGCTGTGTCTCACTGAAGGTCGCCTGTTAAACAGCATTTTTCCATTTTTTTCTGATAATCTTTTCGACCGTAATAACAGGAAGAACGATTGCTCCACACAGAGCCGATACTGCCCAGGATTGCAGGCTTAAAGCCGATGAACCGAATAAGCGGTTCATAAAGGGAAGATGGACATAGGATAACTGAAGAGCTAAAAGGATCCCGATACCCAGGAAAACGGTAGGGTTGGCAAATACGCCTATATTGAAGATACTTTCACGCAATGATCGGCAATTGAGCATGTAGAAGATTTGAAGAAACACAATGGAAGTCACTGCCATGGTCTGGGCTTCGCTTAAGGCATCAGAACTCATCACCCCTGCATCCATGGCATTTGAAAACTCCTTGAGAAACAGCCCGATTCCGGTTAGAGTAATGATCACCGCCACCAGGATTGTTCTGAAAATCACAAAAGGATTAAGAAGAGGTTCATTGGGTTTGCGGGGTGGACGGTTCATGATATTTCTCTCTTTAGTTTCGAAAGCCAAAGGAAGGGCAAGACTGACTGTGGCTACCAGATTTATCCAGAGGATCTGAACCGGAGACATCGGAAGAAGCGGGATTCCATCTACTATAGGAAAAGAGGCAACAGCTACCAGAAGTATCAATGCTTCGCCGACATTGGTAGGTAATACAAAGGCCAGAGATTTTATCAGATTGTCGTATACCCTTCGGCCTTCTTCCACAGCAGAAACGATGGTAGCGAAGTTATCATCGGTAAGAATAATGTCTGCGGCATCTTTGGAGACATCGGTGCCGGTTATACCCATGGCAACTCCTATATCTGCCTTTTTAAGAGCCGGAGCATCGTTGACCCCATCACCGGTCATGGCAACGATTTCTCCTTTTTTCTGTAATCCACTTACCAGTTTCAGTTTATGTTCCGGAGCCACTCTGGAGAAGATATTAACCTTTGCGGATGTTTCTGCCAGAGACTCTTCAGACAGGGATTCCAGTTGGTTTCCAGGCACCGGGCCCTGATCACTCATGATTCCCAAATATTTTCCTATAGCGGCTGCTGTCGTCTGATGATCTCCGGTAATCATTTTGACTTTTATACCGGCGGAATGGCACTTTTGAATGGCGACTTTAACCTCCTCCCGGGGAGGGTCTATGAGTGCCTGCAGTCCTATAAATGTCAAATCCTGTTTAACTGAATCAAAGGAGATCGATTGTATGTGCGGTTGCAGCTTCTTTTTGGCAAAAGCCAGTACCCTCATGCCTTCCTGCGCTAAACTGTTTGTAGCCTGGCGAACCGTTTCTTTCTGATCAGGCTCCAAGGCGCATTTTGAGATAATTACTTCGGGTGCTCCTTTTACATAGAGTGTCTTTGTGCCCTCCAAATCATTAAGTGTGGCCATGAATTTGTATTCCGATTCAAATGGGATGGAATCCAGACGCCTGATAGAATCGCGTATTGAATCGATGTCCAGACCAGCCTTTAATGCCGATGTGAGCAGAGCGCCTTCAGTTGGATCGCCTTCGATACCCCATTTCCCGTTTTGGCTTTTCAGGTAAGCATCATTGCAAAGAACACCTGCTGTAAGTAAATCAGAAATTTCCGGGGGCAGCTCTTTTACAAGTTGATTCTCTTTTTTCAGGGAGCCATCAGGACCATAGCCGACGCCGTTGAGATGAATATTGTAATCAGGTGTCCATAGCTGCCTGACGGTCATTTCATTTCTGGTAATTGTACCGGTTTTATCGGAACAGATCACAGTCGTACTTCCCAGGGTTTCAACTGCAGGAAGATGACGGATAACCGCACGCTGAGCTGCCATTCGCCTAACACCGATTGCCAGGGCGATGGTTATTATTGCGGGAATACCTTCCGGTATAGCTGCAACTGCCAGGGTAATAGCAGCCAGGACCGCATCAGCCACAGGATATCCTCTGAGCAATGCTACTGCAAAAAGAATAACCGAAACGATAACTATGACTATAGTTAAGGTTTTTGCCACTTTAGCGATTGAACGGGTGAGAGGTGTTTCGGTCTGGGCGGTTTCGCTTAGCATTCGGTTTATTTTTCCCAGCTCTGTTCTCAGGCCGGTTTCCACAACGATCCCTTTGGCAGTACCTGATGCTACTGAAGTTCCGTTAAAAACCATATTGGTCCGGTCTGCCAGAGCAGTATCGCCCTTTAATGCTTGGGGAGTTTTTTCTGAAGGCAATGATTCTCCTGTAAGTGCGGCTTCCATGACTTTACACCCTTTTGCTTCGAACAGGCGAATATCTGCAGGAATCTTATCGCCGGCCTGAAGAAGTACTATGTCACCGGGAACCAGCGATAAGGCCATCTGGGTGGAGGGCTTTTTATCTCTGAGCACGATTGTCTTGTCCGGGACCATTCCCTTTAATGCAGCTATTTCCTGACTTGAACGGAATTCCTGAAAAAAGCCGATTAGCGCATTGATTATTACCACTCCTGCAACAACAAGACCATCGGTTATCTTCCCCATGGAGATGGCAAGAAGTGAAGAGCCCAGGAGCACATAGATCAGTGGGTTATTGATCTGACGGAAAAAAATCTGCAGAACAGATTCGGGAGGCTTCTGTGGTAATTCGTTTTTGCCATATTGGACAAGCCGTTCTGAAGCTTCTTCAGAAGAGAGTCCTTGCGGAGAAGTCTTTAAGTTTTGAAAGATGATATTAACATCCTGCTGATACCAGGGGATCATCTTCTCCATATTTTTCTTTCTTTAATAGAGGAAAATTATCAATAATCGGGGTTCTGATACGCAATCGGAATTAATTTAAATAGAGTGATTGGATTGGAAATATTACAGAAATAGCAACAATAAGACCAATCTGGCAGAAAATTCTTTTATTCAAAACAGGCGGACAGAGATATATATTATTCAACCATTAATAAAATCTTGCTTATCAGGTCGTGCCCCTCGACGCTGAAATTAACATTAACAAAGGAGTTAAATTATGGCCCACAAAATTAATGATGCTTGCCTTGCTTGCGGAACCTGTCTCCCGGAATGCCCGGTAGAAGCGATCAGCGAGGGTGATCCTATCTATGTTATCGATGCAGCAAAATGCACCGATTGCGGAGCTTGTGCAGAAGCCTGCCCGGCTGAGGCAATTTCTGCTGAATAGGCACAATGCATTTTTGCTCCTCCTTTAAAGGGGGAGCTTTTTTTTACCTTCCTTTTCGCTTTTTTACTCTTCCGTTTCGATCAATTTTCGTGTAGTACAGATATTTGTTGACCCCTAAGGTGTAGCCGCTTAAATCATGTTCCCTGAATTCCCTGAAGTGAGGAAGGTTTTGAGAGAGGATCCAGAATGGGAATTAAGCAAAGACATAACAACTGGTTTATGCATATTTTCAACTACCCTGTTGTTGTTAAAGACCTTCTGATGTCATTTGTTCATGAGGACTTTGTTAAGGATCTGGAATTTGCTTCTCTGAAAAAACTTAACCCTGATTTTTTTCCTGCTTCTGGAAAATCTCGCCATGCCGATGTTATCTATGAGATTACTTCTCACGGTCAAACTTCATATATCTACATTTTCATCGAGTTTCAATCCACGGTTGACTGGTTCATGCCATTAAGAATGGCCAGGTATATGCTTGAGTTCTATGATGAATTACGAAGAAGCGGTAAACAGAAATTTCTCAATCCCTCTTTTGCTATACTTCTATATAATGGTGAACCGATATGGAATGCTCCGGAAAATTTAAGTGATCTTTTCCTTGATTCATCGATACCAAAGGAATTTTTGCCAGAATTCAGATACTACAAAATTGCAATAAATGAAATTCCAAAACGTGATCTATTAAGACTGCGTAATGCCGTGTCCGCAGTTTTTTTTATTGAGAACAGCAACCCATCTGAAATCAATAAAAACTACGACGAATTGGTTTACATTTTGAGAGAGGTAATTAAGAAAACATGTGGAGTAGAAATAATTCAACAAATAATGAATCGGATATTCGAGATTTATCGTTTGCCTCAAAATTCAAAAACGATTACGAGTATCGAAGATATAATGGAGGCTAAGAATATGCTGGAAACAAAGACAAAAATCTGGGAAAAAGAGATCCTGGAAAAAGGTATTAAAAAGGGGATTGAAAAAACTGCCATTAATATGATTAAAATTGGTGAAACTGATTCAAAAATTGCCCTTTGTACCGGATTGTCGATTGAGCAGATTGTGGAGTTGCGTAATCGTATCCAGAAAGAAAATCGATAGTAATGTATTGATCTTTAGAGAGTTCTGCAAAAATACCTGTAGATCCCAAAACAGGAAAACAACTTTTTATTTCCGAATCTGCCCTTGTAAAACTGCCTCTTTTATCTCTGTTTTGTAAGCCTGATTTGTTCCCAGCTTCGGAAAAATCTCGCCATACCGATATTTCCAGGTGATAACTTCTCAGGGCCAAACTTCGAACCCCCTTTAGGTAAAGGCACCCTCTTAAGTGGGTATTCAAGATATCCTATAGTAACTTTGCCGGACTTGACTATAGTATCTTTCCACGATGATTCTTAAACGCTCTTAAATTTGCCCTTCGAGGAATTTAGGTAAACAGGAAAATCCAATTTTCCGGCCCAATTTTTGCGGTTAAAGCTATCCGAAGTTACTTATCCAAACAACATGGGGAGCTTATGCATAAGCATGAAATCATGGGTCTGATCGATACCATAATTGAAGAGAACAGAGTAGCGGTTCTGGCGACAGTCGATACCGGTGGTGCACCTCATCTTCGTTGGATGACTCCTGGGTGTATACATGAGAGACCCGGAACCATTTTTATGGTCAGTTCCAGCAGATTTTCAAAAGTCGAACAGATTCAAAATAATCCTAATGCTGAATTGATGGTTCAATCCCGGGCACTGGATAAAATCATAAACATCCGGGGTAAGATCAATCTCCTCAATAACCCTTCTATCCGTTCAGAAACACTGGAATGTATAGGAAGACATTTACACACTTTCTGGAACTTAAATCAACCGGAAAATGAGCTTGTTGTTCTGGAGCTGGTTATCGAACAGGCAGTTGTTTACCTGCCTCAGAAAGGTAGTAGAATAAGTGTTGATTTCAGTGGTGAGGACTGACTATGGAAACAAAGGATCTTTCCAGGTACAGCAAAGAATTTCTTCACGGACTTTTGGAAAAGATGCTGCTTATTCGTCGTTTTGAAGAGAAAGCCGCGCAAATGTATGGGCTTCAGAAGATCGGTGGTTTCTGTCATCTTTACATCGGTCAGGAAGCTTCAGGAGTGGGTTCGGTAAGCGCTGTGGACTTATCCAGAGATTATGTTCTGACCGCATATCGTGATCATGGGATAGCTCTTGCATGTGGGATGAAACCCGGATTTCTGATGGCAGAATTATTTGGTAAAGTTAACGGTTGTTCCAAAGGTAAAGGTGGTTCGATGCATTTTTTTGATACTTCACTGCATTTTCTGGGGGGAAACGGGATTGTGGGAGCTCATATTCCGGTAGCTACTGGTGTGGCTTTAAAAGTGCGGTTAAAAAGAGAAAGCGGTGTGGTTTTATGCTTTTTTGGAGATGGCGCGATTCATCAGGGTTCATTTCATGAGAGTTTGAATATGGCTCAGATCTGGAAACTTCCTATACTGTATATATGCGAAAACAATCAATACGGAATGGGGACCGATTTCCGCAGGGTTAGTGCGGTCACCGATTTTACCATTATGGGCAGTTCTTACGGGATAGAGGGAAAACAGGTTAATGGGATGGATGTTCTGGATGTTTATGAAACGGTCTCAGATGAGGTAAATCGGATAAGGAAAAACAATTCCCCCGGTTTTCTGGAGATACGCACCTATAGATATAAAGGACATTCCATGAGTGATCCGGCCAGATACCGTACACGTGAGGAGCTGAATGCCTACAGAGAGCAGGATCCTCTGTTACTGCTCAAAACAAGGATGATTAATAACAATCAGATAACCGAAGAGCAATTTGAAGCTATAGATCACCGTTTAAAAAAACTCTGCGATGATGCGGTAAAATTTGCAGATAAAAGCGAAGAACCAGCTTTAAAGTCCTTATATGAGGATGTGTATGCATAAAAAAGCGGTCGAATCTGGCTTTAATCTAAATCGGTCGATTCACGTCTAACTATCGTCCGAATTAGGCTCTCAGGAGGGAGAAGTTTATGCCAGTCATTACTGTTCGTGAAGCTCTGAGGCAAGCTCTTGAAGAGGAAATGGACCGGGATGAGAATGTGATCCTGATTGGTGAAGAAGTTGCAGAGTACAATGGTGCATACAAGGTAAGTGTGAATCTGCTGGATAAATTCGGACCGGACCGGGTTATCGATACACCTATTTCCGAAGAGGGATTTACCGGTATAGGTATAGGTGCAGCTTTAGTGGGATTACGACCGGTTGTAGAATGGATGACTGTTAATTTTTCTCTTCAGGCAATGGACCAGGTCTACAACAATGCCGCCAAAATGCTTTACATGTCAGGTGGACAGTTAAATGTGCCTGTTG
Organism: Fibrobacter sp.; assembly: GCA_012519985.1. Lineage (GTDB taxonomy): Bacteria > Fibrobacterota > Chitinivibrionia > Chitinivibrionales > Chitinispirillaceae > JAAYPC01. The sequence continues at coordinate 13,703 of JAAYPC010000161.1, read as the reverse complement.
TATTCCGAGGACCAAATGGCCCGGCTGAATATCTGGGTTCTCAGCATTCACAAGCTCTTCAATCCATCTTTTGCCACTGCCCTGGGCTTAAAGTTATGGCCCCCTCTTCGGCTTATGATGCCAAAGGAATGCTTAAAACTGCTATTCGTGATGATAACCCGGTAGTATTTCTGGAGTCCGAACTCATGTATGGCTGGAAAGGTGAAGTACCAGAAACTGAGTATGTTATTCCTTTTGGTGAAGCAAACATAAAGCGAAGCGGTGCAGATGTCACTCTTATCAGTTTTTCTAAACCGTTAAAGCTTTTAATGGATGCTTCTGTTGAGTTGGATAAAGAAGGGATAGATACAGAAGTCATCGATTTGAGAAGTCTTAAACCTTTAGATGAAATTACTATCTATAATTCTGTTAAAAAAACCAATCGTTGTGTGATAGTTGATGAAGCCTGGCCTTTTGCCAGCGTTGGCTCCCATGTCGCTTATTTGGTTTCACGCAATTGTTTTGACTACCTGGACGCTCCTGTATTGCTAATAAGTTCTGAAGATGTGCCCATGCCCTATAACCATCGCCTGGAATTGGCAGCTCAACCATCTGTAAAAAAGATTATCGATGCTGTAAAGCAGGTCAGCTATCGAATCTGAAGGGGGACATAATGGCTGAAAAAATAGTTATGCTGGCTTTATCACCAACAATGGAAACAGGAACTATCGTTAAGTGGCACAAAAGCGAGGGAGATAAAATCTCCGCCGGTGATATACTTTGTGAGGTTGAGACAGACAAGGCAACAATGGATTATGAATCCACTGTAGAAGGAACTCTTCTTAAGATAACCAGTGCAGAAGGTTCCCAGGTTAAAGTGGGAGAAATCATTGGTATTGCCGGTAAAGAAGGGGAAGACATTTCAGGACTGATCGAGCAGGCTTCTCCTGAAGTTGAAAAGAAGCAGCCTCAAGAAAAAGCTTTTGAGAAAGGGGCAGAAAAAAAGAAAAAAATCCCTCCACCATTGCCTCAGGAGCATGTTCCTTCTGGAGTCAGGGCTTCACCACTGGCCCGACAGTTGGCCAAAGAATCCGGAATTAATCTTCAGTCAGTCCAGGGCAGCGGTCCCGGAGGCAGAATCATCAAAGAGGATATCGAGCAGATTATTAAAAAGAAAAAGCCTTCAGAGGCTCCAATTACCGAACAAGTTGAACAGAAAATCGCTATTTCTGAGAAGCGAAGGATTATTGCCCAAAGGATGTCTCAGTCGATGTTTTCTGCCCCGCATTACTATGTAACAGTAGTGGTGAAAATGAATTATCTGATGAATTCCAGAAAAGCGCTTAACAGCAGATTAAAAACCAAGATTTCTTTTAATGCATTCTTTATAAAACTGGTGGCGGAAGCCCTGGCCAGAAATCCAGTGATCAACTCAAGCTGGTCAGAAGATTTCATCATTCGGCACAACTCAATCGATATCGGTTTAGCGGTAGCCCAGAAAGATGGCTTAATCACTCCGGTTGTAAGGGATTGTGCCAATAAAGGCATAGTGGCTATCAACCAGGAATTAGATGATCTGGTGGAACGGGCACGCAATGGCAAACTCTCCTGGCAGGAATACACTGGTGGCACATTCACTATCAGTAATCTTGGCTCTTACGGAGTACGCCAATTTACTGCAATTATAAATCCACCCGAATCTGCAATTCTTGCCTTGGGAGAAATATTCGAAGAGCTGATAATCTCGGATGATGGGGAATTTAGAAAGCAGAATTCTATGATGATGACACTTTCCTGTGATCATCGTGTGATCGATGGAGCCATTGCTGCGGAATTCGTCAGGGATCTTAAAAACATGATGGAAAACCCTGTTACTGTTTTATATTAAATATTTTAGCTGAATTAATACCGGAGGGATTTTCTGATGTCTGAGAATTTTGATGTAGCTATAATCGGTTCGGGACCGGGTGGTTATGTGGCAGCAATCCGTGCTGCACAACTGAAATTGAAAACTGTCGTGATTGAAAAGGATAAAGTGGGCGGGGTTTGCCTCAATATCGGATGTATCCCTTCAAAGGCCTTGGTTCATCAGGCAGAAATTTTCCGTTCGATTTCCGGGCTTGAAGCTATGGGAATAAAGGTAGATAGATCCCAATTTGATTATAGCCGGGTCTATTCTGCATCCAGAAAAGCAGCTGACACCTTATCAAAGGGAGTGAATTATCTACTGAAAAAAAACGGTGTTACAGTGATAAACGGTACCGCCCAGCTACAATCAGCACAACAGTTAGTTATCGATGGGCAACAAACAATAAGTGCAAAGTCGATTATCATCGCAACCGGTTCTCGTCCTCGGAGTATACCTGGATTTGAATTTGATGAAAAAATCATACTCTCTTCAACCGGTATCCTTTCCTTACAAAAACTCCCTGAAAGACTTCTTATCTTAGGTGCAGGAGCCATTGGGGCAGAATTTGCTCATATCATGAATGCTTTCGGTGTGCAAGTTCATCTGGTGGAAATGATGGAGCGGATACTTCCATTAGAAGATGAAGAGGTTTCCAATCATCTTCGCAGATCTTTTTTGAAACGCGGCATAAAGATCTACACCTCCACAAAGGCAACCTCTGTGAATAAAAGTTCAAATGGTGCAGAGGTTTTTCTTGAGGATAACAGCGGATCAAAGCACTCATTAACTGTAGATCAGGTATTGGTAGTGACTGGCAGAGTTCCCAACACCGATGGAATTGGATTGGAAAAGTTGGGTATCCAAACGGAAAGAGGATTTGTTTTAACCGGTGATTACGGGGAGACATCGGTCTCAGGTGTTTATGCTATTGGGGATGTAACCACCACTCCGCTATTAGCTCATGTTGCTTCCAAAGAGGGTGAAATTGCAGTAGAACATATTGCAGGTGTACATACTGCAGCAAAACTGGATTTAAATACTATACCAGCGGGGGTATATTGTGAACCTCAGGTTGGCAGTTTCGGTTTAACTGAAGCAAGAGCGAAAAAGGATGGTATCAATTATAAAGCGGTATCATTCCCCTATAAAGGAATCGGTAAAGCGGTGGCAGTTGAAAACTCAGAAGGTTTTATTAAATTACTTTTTGATCCCGGCACCAGGGAGATTCTGGGGGCACATGCGATTGGAGTAGAGGCGACAGAGCTTATTCATGAAATTCTGCTGGCAAAATCATCAGAACTGCTTCCTGAGGACATTGCTGATATGATCCATGCACATCCTACCCTTTCTGAAGGGGTCATGGAGGTTGCCAGAGCAGCCGGAGGACGTGCTATTCATGTATGACACATTGTTCTGAGAGAAAGGTGAGCTGGTCATGATTTTATTGGAAGAAAGCTGACCGGTCACCTTTATTCCTTACATTCAGTGACTTCATTTTTTAAATTCCACGCTGTTTTTCGGATAACAATCCAACATTAATCCAATCGATAGGCACATCCTTTGCGTTTTTTATGATCCTATATTGCAGGAGGTGCTATGCAGCATTTGACAATCGAGCCACAGTGTGACTTCAGGATTGTTGCAGGAACCAGAAGATCACAGGTTGCAGTAATGGTCCTTTTTCCCGGTGAGATGAGCACCTATGAAGACATACAGGATATCAAATCTGAGCAGTGGTTTTACATTATATCGGGTTGTGGGTGGGCAAGAGTAGAAAGTAAAGAAGTAAGACTTGGCAGAGGAACAATGCTGTTAATAGAGGCAGGAGAAAAGTATCAGATAGTATCTACTACCGAACAGCTTGAAATCTTGAATTTTTTTGTTCCTCAGCCAAACATCTGCTGATCTATCTCAGACTAAAAATTTCTGTCCCATAGAACCTTTTTCCTCTTTGTATCTGGGAAGAGGTCTTTTGACGATAGCAGAAGCTTTAGGAGTGTTATCTACCAGCTTACTCATCAGTTTTGCAGCGCATTCCATATCAAAAAGAGATACGTATTCGGCTTCTGTTTTTCCGGTTTCAGGATTCTGATTGAGGTAATTACCCAAGGGAATACTGATTGCACCGGTTCTGTAATTGAAGCTGGAGAATATTGAACCTTCGCATCTTCCTGTGTCCATAAGTTTTCGCTGGAATTTAAATCCTTTGTCTTTTGACTGGATCTGCTGTGAGGTTTCCAAAAGAAACTGAGTGATTTCCGGGGTAAACACAGAATGTGAATCTCCCACCCGAACCACAACTCCTTCGCCGATAGGGGCGACAGGAAGAACGCCGCTGGTTTCTACAGAGATAGGAATTACTTTTTTAGGAAGTATTTCACTGCTGCATACATATTTTGCCCCGTTATGCCCTGCTTCTTTGGTCATAGTAAAAACGGAATAAAAACTCAGAGGTTGAGATTTTTTGGCAAAACTATCTATAAGGTTGAGAATAAGTGCGCAACCAATAAGATTATCACAAGCTCTGCTATAAATAAAGCCGTTTTCTTCTTTGAATGATTCGATGTCCCACATTCCCAGATCACCAGGAGAGACTTCACCTGAAACCTTTAATGTTGCCCTGTTCGTCTTGTCTTTTACAGCAGAACTCCAATCGCTGACCTGAGCACTGACTGGCCCCTGATCTGTATAGATTGATACAGGAGCGGCTTTAAACTGCTGATGATCCCATCCACCATAAAAAAGTGCAGTAGTGGTTCCTTTGGTGGCCTTCTTTTCAATGACAAAGCCAGGATGGTCCATGTTGGCCACAAAAGCCAAAGAACCAGTGGGATACTTCCTTTTGGCGAAAACTATTAAGTTTCCGAATTCATCCTGACGCAAACCCATTTTGCGCTGACTGCAGAAATCAAGAATAAAATCCCGCACACTATTTTCTTTGTAAGGCGCGGTGGGTAACGATAAGATCTGGCTGGTAATGTCGATTAATGGATTTTTCATAATGATAACAATTCCAGGTTATTAGTTTTTAGACCGATCCGGGCCGTTGAATTCACTCTGTTTTTATGGGTGCAAAAACATCTGAAGACAGGCCCTGATCAACACACCTCCGTTTGAATGATAGTAAAATAAAAGTTTGGCAGCTCCAAAGGCAAAAAATGAATGATATATCGATTAAAATTTATTACCATTAAAAACAGAATGATATATTGGGTTTGGCCATTAAGCCAATTTAATATGTTGTCATAAAATGAGATACAGATATGTAGAAATCGATGAAAGTTCATAGCCATGTCAACCTTTTTAACAGCAATTATTGACAATTTCAACTGCTTTTTTTGATATATTTTAAAAAGAATAAATATTTGGTTTATTGTACAATAAAAATTTTCTGCCATACCCCTTTTTAGGAGATAGTAAAAACAGCTACTGAAATTATTCTATACCATCTATGATTATTTATGAAAACATCCTAAAACCGGATTTAAAAATTGTACAGACTATAAAAAAAACGAATCCTTCTGGTTAATGTTGGTTAATACCTGAATTAAATATGGGCAATTGTAGTGCCAGAATTTGTAATAATTGAAATGACTGAAGGGAAGTAAGGAAGTGCAATGATGATCATATCAGAAATAAAAAGTACCATAAACACTTATAATACATTTACAAGAGCCAATCAAAATATTCGTCTTTATCGATTTCTTGTATGGATTCACATATTTATCTTCGCATGAGCTTCAGAGATATCTTCTAACTGAAATTGCATAGATTTTATTGCAGGGTCAAACACAAAATTTTATCTGATTATTCCACCATCCGTTTCCAGTGAGTGAGTAAAATGACTTTTGGCAAGCACGCCTGAATACATTGCTATTTGTGAGAGTTTCAACAATGATGTATCCTGAAGAGGAGTTTGTGTTTTTTATGTTTGCCATATTTCAACCTGAAAACAAAATATGCAAAATAGCAGTTATCTCTTTTAGATACCTGTTAAGAGTTGGTCGCTGATCTTATATTCTGCTACATTCCAAACACAGCACAATCTCCTTTAAAGAGAAGGTCTCTGTTAGAAGGTATCTATAAACAGGTAGTTAAATACCTGAGTTCCTGAGATTATACAGCTATAAGGGATTTTATTTAAAAAAACTGGTTCTCTGCTCTACTGTTTGGATTACCGGCTTAGGAAAACGGTCTTCTCTATGTGAAAATTTGATCCACCGTCTCCTGGCATTATGCTATTTTATCTATTTTTCTAAAAAAATAAGGTTTTAATGATATTTTGTATAAAATGAACAATCAAAATGTAATGCACATTGGAATAGATGTAGGATCTACCACCGTAAAAGCAGTTCTACTGGATACAGATAACAGCATAGTCTGGAAAAAATATGAGAGGCATAATGCCCGTCAGCCTGAAATGGTTTTGGAGTATCTCAATTTCATTCAATCAAAATTTCCCCATGCGCAACTGGAAATCTTTATTACAGGAAGTGGTGGCAGAGCCATTGCTCCCCATATAAATGCTCATTACATCCAGGAGGTGAATGCGGTCACTTATGCTGTAGAGAAACTGCATCCTGAGGCTGGTTCTGTCATTGAATTAGGGGGACAGGATGCTAAAGTGATCATCTGGAAAACTGATGATCAGGGTAGAAAATCGACTCTCACGTTCATGAATGACAAGTGTGCCGGTGGGACCGGAGCAACTATTGACAAAATATTCGGCAAAATCGGGTTGTCGAATAGTCAGGCTTCAAAAATCCGTGCTACCGGAAAAACCATCCATCATATAGCAGCCAAATGCGGGGTATTTGCAGAAACGGATGTAGTGGGATTGGTGAAAGCCGGTATAGATCGTGAAGAAATATTTGTTTCCCTGTGTAATGCAATAGTTAAACAGAATCTTGAAGTGCTGGTCCGCGGAAATGTTTTACGGGATAAGGTGCTTCTTCTGGGTGGTCCTAATACCTATTTGGAAGCGTTTACTGACCTTTGGAGAATTCATTTACCTCAAACATGGAATCTTCACGGTTGGATCCCATCATCTAAAAAGATCGATGAACTTATATATGTGCCTCAGCACGCTCAGTATTTTGCTGCGATCGGAGCGGTGCTGTTTGGAAAAGAATCGGACCAGCTCTATTCGGAGATTCATGGATCCACTGAAGTGAAGCAAAGGTATGCAGGACCGGATAAATTAGTCTCATATATCTCCCAAGGACGTTCTTCCCAACTGCTATCTAATGGGAGAGTACGTGATGCTCTGGTTAAGCCTGGTGAGGATCTGGAAAAATTCAAAAAGACTTACTCGGTTCCAGGCTTTATTCCACCTTCTTTTCCAAGTGGTTCTACTGTTAAAGGATTTATTGGTATTGATGGTGGTTCTACCAGTTCAAAACTGGCAATAATCGATCAATCCGGAGAACTTATTTATAAAGATTACATTCTTTCGAGAGGGAATCCTATTGACGATCTAAAAGAGATGTTCAATAGAATTAAATCCTGGATAACAGAAAAGCAGATAAAACTGGAGGTTTGCGGTGCATGCGCTACCGGTTATGCCTCCTCAATTCTTTCGGAAGCTTTTTCTTTAGATCTGACGGTGGTCGAAACTGTCGCCCACATGAGATCATCGGTTAAATGTTATGGAGATATCGATATCATCTGTGACATAGGTGGACAAGATATAAAAGTACTTTTCCTTAGAAATGGAAGAGTTATTGATTTTAAACTTAATACTCAGTGCAGTGCCGGAAACGGATATTTCCTCCAGAGTATGGCAGAACAGTTTGGAATTCCTATAGAGCAATATGCTGATAAGGCGTTCAGTGCAAAAAAAGCACCCGCATTCAACTATGGTTGTGCGGTGTTTATGGAGCAGGATAAGGTTCATTTCCAGCAGCTTGGATTCAGTAAAGAAGAAATAATGGCGGGACTGGCCTTGGTGCTTCCCCTAAATATCTGGAATTATGTGGTTCAGGAAACAAATTTCACTCGTTTTGGTAAAAGAATCGTGCTTCAGGGTGGAACCCAGAAAAACCTGGCTGCAGTTAAAGCTCAGGTTGATTTTATTCTCAGCCGTATTCCCGATGCGCATATTTATGTTCATAAATATGCGGATATCTGCGGAGCGATAGGTGCGGCACTTGAGGTCCGTGATCGTCAGCATGGTCAAAAAAGCAGCTTTATCGGTATTGATAATGCAGCAAATCTGGTTTTCCTATCGTATAATAATGAGAAAACACGATGCAGATTCTGCGTAAACCGCTGCCCGCGTACATTTATCGATATTCAGCTTCCATCTGAAAGAAATGTCCGTTATATCTCCGGCTACGGATGCGAGAAAGGGATGGCAGATGATATCAACAAGATGCGTTCTCAGGAAGCTGTAAAAACAGCACTGAAAGAGCGCTATGCCAATCTTGTTGATTATTCCGGGAGATTAGTTTTCAGTAATTTTGAATACCAAAAGTTTCCCTCCTGTAATGCGGAAGTTCCCCTTCCAACTTATCTGCAATCTGATGACGGCAGAAAAACTGTAAAACGTATCAGATCCTTCCGCAGATCATCAGAAGATGCCATAATGAAACGATCGGAGATGGTTATCGGTATTCCCAGATTGCTGAATCTTTATGTGTATGCCCCTTTTTTCAGCACTTATTTCAGAACCATTGGAGTAAAAGAAGTAGTATTCAGTGATTATACTTCAGCTCAGCTCTGGAACGAAGGGAATAAGTGGGGGGCAATTGATCCATGTTTTCCGGCGAAAGTAGCTCCTGCTCATATTTACAATCTTCTGAGAAGAAACAATCTGACCCATATCTGTTTTCCAGTCATCACACATTTACAATCGATTGTAGAAAACACTCTGGGCAACAATGCCTGTGTTATACAAATGGGAACACCAGAGGTGGTGGATGCAGTTTTCACCAAGGATCGGGATATGTTTGCGCAAAATAACGTATGTTATTTGAAACCATTTGTGAGAATGGACCGACCCAAAGAAGCTTCTGGATATCTCTATGATTACTTTAAAAATATCCTGCACATTACAGAAGATGAAAATACCTGGGCTGTAATACAGGGATACGAGGCCATGAAACAATATTTTAGCAATATGCAGCAGCAAGGGGCAAAAGTTTTAAACTGGTTGGTGGAAAACGACAAAATAGGAATTCTGGTACTTGGCCACCCCTATCATCACGATCCGGGACTGAATCATGGGATACTGGACGAATTCCAACTGAGGGGATATCCTGTACTCTGTATAGAGTCGCTTCCACTGCAATCTCAACTTTTATCCGCTCTCTTTTCCCAGGATGAACTTGATGAATACTTTTGCATAAAGGATGTGTGGATCCGTAATTTTAATCGTAATACAAATCTTAAAATCTGGGCAGCCAAATTTGCCGCCCGTCATCCAAACCTTGCAGTCGTAGACCTCAGCAGCTTTAAATGCGGACATGATGCACCTACTTATTCTTATATAAGTAACATTCTTGATATTTCTGATACTCCCCATTTCCTTTTTCATGATATCGATCAGAATAAACCAAGAGCCACATTCAATATCCGCATTCAGACTATAGATTATTTTTTACGGCTGGAAGAGCAGAGACTTCGAAGCCGTGTCAAGGAACTGTTATGAATCCTGATCAGGAACTTAGAGTAAAACCACCAAAATTTGTAAAAGAGCAGCAGTGGAACGGGTATTCCAACCCTCCCTGGTATAAAAAAGACAAAAAGAAAGTCACAGTACTGTTTAACTTTGTAGAGCGAAGAAAATCCTATTTCCTTCAGGCTTATTTTCACCGCCGGGGCTACCTTTACAAGGACTTAGGCGATCATGTCTTTGAAGATGTTCGTTGGGGTAAAGAATATGGAAACCGCATGCAATGCAATCCTCTCTACTTTACCTCAGGAAGTATCATAAAGGAATTATTTCAAATCCAGAAAGAAACCGGTCTTTCTAAAGAGGAGATTGCCAAGAGGTATATATTCCTTAGTGGAGGTGGGCAGTGTGGTCCCTGCCGTTATGGGATGTATCCACAGGAATATCTGAAGGTGATAAATGATGCCGGTTTCAAGGATTTCAGAATTCTCATCTTCTCTTCCGATATCATTCAGGAATCCATGCCCAGGGGAAGCGCTTTTAATTTCGATCTTATGTTCAAAATCGAAATTCTTATTGCTATAATTCTGGCAGATTTTATTCATGTGGCAGAATGTGCATTGCGTCCTTATGCTAAAGATAAGGAACTGGTCATTAAACTATTAACTAAAGCAGAAGAGACTCTTCTGGAAGCATTCAAAAGTCCCCTTTATTTCTTTACTATTCCTATAGCACTTAAAAAAATATCCAGAATGTTCTCCGAAGTCCCCAAACACAAGCTACAACTTCCCAGAATATATGTTACCGGAGAGTTTTTTGCCAATTTAGCCCATAATGAGGGAAACTATAATCTACGACGATTTATTATGGATGAAGGTTGTGAGGTTTACCCCGGACTTTTTACCCAGCGGGTGTTGTACGATAACTGGCGAAGAACGCGTGAGGCACTTAGAGGAATAAAATACGCAAAAGACCGCAAAGAGCTTCGGTTCTATCGTTCATCATTAAGAAAGCAGAAAGTCAGTACAGCAGTAGTGAATTTTATTTACAAATGGCTTTGCAAGGCATTCAATCCGCAAGCATTCGGTGGCAAGGCAGAAATACTGGATCTTAACCGGCTTGCGGTGTTAGGTAAACCATATTATCATCCGGAAATATTTGGCGGGGAAGGGAACCTGGAGGTAGCCGAAGCGCTCTACTATGCGAACAGTGTTGATGGTTTTATTTCTTCGAAACCTTTTGGCTGCATGCCTTCATCGGGAGTCTCTGATGGAGTACAGGCAAAGATCATGTCGATGCATCCACAACTTAACTTTCTATCTATAGAAACCAGTGGTGATAATGAAATCAACATTCTCAGCCGGGTATCTATGCTCCTTTTTAAAGCGAAACAGAAAATGCGAAAGGATGCATCGCTAAAAACGAGTGATTAATTATTGCGAATAGGTGGGACGAGGTGTTTTTCTTCCCCCTGGTCTGGCAATGATCCGATACAAAAACAATATCAGAATAGCTCCTACAATGCTTGCTAGAAAACCTGCATTCTCATTTGGGCCATACCAACCAAAAGATCGTCCCAGAAAAGTCGCTAATAATGCTCCACCCATGCCCAACAATGTGGTAACAATGAACCCTCCAGGATCTTTTCCGGGCATCAGAAGCTTTGCTATTATTCCCGCAAAAAATCCGATAATGATCGCTCCGATTAGATGCATATTCAGTTCCTTGTTTATTAGTCAAAAGTTCTAATAAAAAAGACCCGCAAGTGTTATGCCTGAAAGATTCTTTTGAGCATAGCATTTCTTCTCCATCGGAGCGCGAATTGACTCATTCCTAGTTTCTTATCCAGACCTTCTGAGTCCAGCGGCCTTTTTTCCCTTCTACTATTAATAGTACCATAGCTGATTTTTTGCAGGAGAGAATTTCTTTTAAAGGAATCAAATAGATTGATCCTTTTTTGAATGAAGACGGATCCAGTTCAGCAATTTGCTTTCCATCAAGTGAGAAGATTTTAAGGCACTTAATTTCATCTTTATCAGGTAACGAAATCTGAATCACCCTGTTTTTCACCACACAATAAAAACCAGGCCTTCTCAGTTCTGCTTTATTGTTGAATATATTCGTAACACCAGCGAAATCATGAACTGATGCATATCCCATTGAAGTATCATTCCAACTGAATGAAGGATATACTCTCATATCATAATTATTTGAAATTACTCCGTATTGAGCTTCGATATTATCTTCAAACTTCTCACTTATACGTTCGCTGCTAGCTGCCCACAGTTTTACCAACCCCGTATCTTTTTCTGATTGATAGACAGTTGCCACAGAGTGTGCAGTGTCAAAAGGTGCACCTGATTTATCAAAACCATACCAGGTCAGTTTTGGACTCCAGGTTCCCTCACTCTTTGCTATTATAGAAAAAGAGTTCTGGTCCACTGACAAAGGGAAAGAATACGTTTTTTCTGTATTTGAAATCTGTAAAATCAATGAGCTGGGTCTGAATTGTGGAACTTTAAAGCCACTCATACTGATTAGTTCCTTATCAAGCGAGGCATTTTTCACATAGGTGAAATTCACATCTCTCCAGAACGATTTCTCACAGCTGACCGTAATATCACTTATCAAAGATTCCAACTCTTCCAAGGTAATAATATCTCGTGAATTCTTTACAGGTCCACAGGTTACTATGATCAGATGCTTCATTATCCCTGCGCCATTGGAATACAACCCTTTAACCAGATTAATACTATTGAGAAATTCATATCTTGAAGAATCTCTCAGGGTATCACCCGGGTTTGTGGGTTTTATCATATCTTCATAATAATAACCACTGTTTAAAAGGTACTCTTCATTTATCTGAGCCAGATAATTGGTTAATTCATTGAAAGAACCACTTCCTTTTTTACAGAGAGGGAAAACTTTCGGCTCCTTGTATTGGATGCTGTGGACCAATCCCAGGTCATTTCCGGTAGACGCCACACTCATAATCATGGAGTTGATTGCTTCTGCCTGCTCAACAGCATCCCGACCATATCTAGTCAACCAAGAGTAATTATCTTTCTTAACGTAACAATTAGGTTCATTCCACCGCCATAGATAGACAAGTTCTATAGGTTTACATAATTGAATAAACACCGAATCAGGAATACTTGTATTAAAAAGCAGATACCTCCCCTTGTATGTTCCCTCTTCAAAAGTTGTAAGATGCTGTTTTGAAACCGCGTCATCTACTGCCAGCAACCGGAAGTCTCCCTTGTAAGGAATTTGAAGAGATTGATTATTATTCAACTGAAAGTTTAAGCTGTCCAGATTAAGTATATATGAGGGGCCATCGTCTTCTCGTTTGAAATTGAATTCGATGATTTTGGGCAAGCTATATGAATTATCTGCAATAACCTGTAAATCATACACTGCTTTTGCATTTCCTGAATTGGGGACAAGGTATCTGAAGGCAATTTTATAATTTCCCCCAAGTGTAATCTTCCTGATTTTTACTCGGTAATTTGTTTTAGTTTTATTAACACCCTTGATGGATATTATCGCCAGTGGATCTTCAAGAGTGCTGTCTATCGGATAATTTTCCTTGTAAACAGGAAAAATTCTGGAAGAGAAGGTTTCTGAACTGTCTGTCAGTGTAAACTGAACAATTGTGGCATTTTTGGGCAAAGATACAGAACCTTCAACCCAGTAATCGATTACATCATTCCTTGATAGCTGTGGATGGGGATTGATTATTGCCTGCTCAATAATATCCAGATAAGAACCATGGGACTGGATAGAGATGGAAACTGATTTTACAGCAACATTTCCCACCTTTGAATTTGAATTATAATAGTCATCCAAAATTCCTTGGATATGGTAAGAGCCATTGGAACTGTTAACCATAACCAGAATAGCTATAAGCCAATGAAATGATGTAAACTTATATCTCATTTTTCCTCCAGTATTTAGTTTGCAGCCACATTTTTGACATTTAGTTCGTCTTACTGTTTGACAGAGTGCATCTGATTCTCTGATACTGTCCATACCCCCTCCTTGCTTATTGAAAAAAGTCCCTCGTTGTGTGCTAAGCATGCATGATTCGGGTCATTATCTGCCGGATACGAATGAGAACATCTTACCCAGCGATTTTTTTCAAGAAGCACCCACACATAACCAGGATCAGCAGATGTGATCATAAATAGTTTACCTTTC
>JAAYPC010000160.1 GCA_012519985.1 Fibrobacter sp. | reverse complement strand
TAAGAACTACAAAGTTTTCTATAAGAATCGAAAAGAACGTATGCCCATAGTATTTGGTGTACTGTTGCCCACATTTAAAATCTTAGATGTACTATGTATCGAGTTCGAACATTTCGGTTCACCCTATCCTAACAGCATGGAGCGTCCGATCAACTCCAATAAGCCATTTCCTGAATTTCAGTATGCTTCTTATAATCCTGAGTACTACAAAAATGATGACTGGAAATGGTCCTGGTATGCAAAGCGCTCTTTCTCAAACTTCTCCATCATCTTTCAGTGTGCTCACGATCATCTCTGGCTATGGTCTATGAGAGCAATCGATCAGGTGTTTCGGGATAATCTGGTAGATATCAATAAGGATTTTTACTATCAATTTAAGTTTCTTTTCCATTTCTAAAAGAACCAAAATCGGCTTATTCTTTGGAAAAAAATCAGCCACCACAATTGAAAGCAGGATGTGGAATCTAAAAACATTTAATCCTGCATTCGTTTCTGTTTTCCATGCAGGCACATAATAAGTCCCTCAAGCACCTTGCTCCAGAAGCACATCTGGCAGTATATTGTTCTTATTTGTATGAAACACCAAAATACCTGTCAATTTATTTTAAAACAGGAGAATAATATATCCAATGCTGATGGATCCAAATGCTCTCAAGGAGCTCCTTCGATGCCCAAAGACTGGACAACAACTTGTATACGGCGCTGAGGAAATTAAAACTGTCGATGGAAAATATTCATATCAAATACTAAACGGGAAACCTGTACTTGTAGACTTTGATGTTTCAACCATTGAAAAAGAGACTTTGTTTAAGTCCCAGGGGAAAAGCATCATTAAACGGAGTGTATCTAACAGTATAGCAAGAAAGTTTTTCAAAAGCATAGTTTATCCTATAAATGTAAAGATTAAAAAAAATTTTGAACAGTTAGTTAAATATTTCAGCACTGTAAAGTCACCCCGAATATTGATAATTGGCGGAGGTACAATTGGTACAGGAAGTGAATGTTTATACACCAGCAATACGACCGAAGTGATCTCTTTTGATGTTTATGATTCACCCGAAATACAATTCATTGCCGATGCACATCAGATTCCGCTTGAAAGTAATTCTGTTGATGGCGTGATAATCCAGTTTGTGCTGGAACATGTTTTAGAACCACAAAAAGTGGTAGATGAAATTCACAGAGTTCTTAAAGATGATGCAATAGTGTATGCTGAAACACCTTTTTTGCAGCAAGTACATGAAGGTGCTTTTGATTTTACACGATTTACAGAAAGTGGACACCGGTATTTGTTCAGGAAATTCAAATTGTTGGACTCCGGGGTGATTGCAGGTGCAGGAACACATCTTCTCTGGTCGATAGAGTACTTTACGCGTGCTCTTTTCCGTTCATGGAAAATTGGTAAAGTGTTTAAATTAGGGTTTTTCTGGCTGCAATATTTTGACAAAATAATACCGGATGACTACAACATTGATGCTGCGGCTGCAGTTTATTTCATGGGAAGAAAATCAGATAAATCGTTTCCTGCTAATCAGATGTATAAATACTATAAAGGAGCAGATAAAAAGTAACCGCCCTGGTTGATAGTGGATAAAAATAACGGATTGAATATCAAATAGGAAAAAATAGGATATTAATCAAAACAATTTCTAATAAGAAGTAATAGGAATAGAATATTTAAACTAAGAATCGGAATTGGGGATTTAAAGCCAGTTATTTGTATCAATGCCTGAATAGAAAAGAGGCAGAGGAATATACCTCCGCCACCTTTTGTGCTTTTCGTTATCGGGCCAGCTTTACACTGACATCTGAATATATCAATGTATTTCCCGCTTCCAGACGAAGAAGATGACACCCGGCTGGTGTGGCAATCCTCTGAATAGTGCGGTTATCAGCATTAATCGGGATACGCGAAATTAATTTCCCGGAAAGTGAATAGATAGAGAGCGAAACCGGAGCAGAGATATTTTTATTTAAAGTAATTTTTCTGCCGTTTATCTCCACCATAGCTTTACTGTTTTGTTTCTGATGACGAACACTGACAATATCAAATTTTGATGGATCAAGAGTGATAACTTTCTCAGAGAGAGGGCCGGGCAGCAGCTCAATAGTATCTACCTGTGAACTGGAACCCAATTTGGTTGTGATAACGTAAGTCCCCTGAAATCCCTTGAATTTGCACTTCCCATCGCCATCCGATTTCACCAGAGTATCAGTAGTCCATAGAGTATCCTTTAGCTTTTTCCACCTTTTTCCTGTTTCGGTTGGTTTAAAATCGTTATCGACCAGGAAGCTTTTCAGATCATCTCTCCAGAGACGTCCCTGCCACCAGATCCAAAGAAGCAGACCTCCGAAATCATTTCGGCTGTATGCGAATCGCATAAGTTCTTCCATGAGATCAGCGGTATTACCGGATTGGTTCCAGTCAACTTCAGTAAACCAGAATTTCATGGAAGTGTCCTGGTCCAGATTGAGTTCCTTGGACATCTTATTGATAAGACTCTCATATCCGGGATAGTTTCCACTGGCTTCGCGAGAAACCAGGCCGCCAAAATGGGCTTCCAGACCGATGATATCGATTTTTGCGTTTTTGGCATTTTTGTTTATCTCTTTGATCATATTTATGTATGCATCTTCATCATGATTCTCTTCGATCACATTGTATTCGTTAACACACAATTTAACATCAGGATCGATACTGTCGGCCATTTCCAATATCCAGTTAAACACTTCCGCGCCGTTGTTTTTGGTTTTACCTGTCCAGGTAGCCAACAGGCCGGGAGTTTTCACAACTCGCGCTCCATCATCGTCTGTGGTGAAATGGACGATTTCATTCACCGCATCCCAGTGACTTACCCTGCCCTTAAAAAGAGTAACCATATCGGTGACGCGTGTAACCATTTCCTCTATGAACTGTTCTCTTTCAGATGCAGAAAGCGTTTTTATTTGGGTTGATTCGTCTGTGGGGTGATACGGGCCATAAGGTCGGGCACAGTATGCCTGAAATTCCACCCGTTCATTCCAGAATAGATTGTGACCGCGAACCTTCAATCCATTTTTCAGGCACCATTGCACTATCGAATCACCGTGGCTATAATCACCCGGAGTACATGGCGTCCCACCGGTGGTGTCATTGTAATACCATTTCATTTCGTTCTCAGGAGTGCACCATTCGAAGTATTCTTTCACCGCATTGCCATACTTTTCCTTTCCTACTTTTACAAAGCCGGAATCCCAACAGATTGCTCCACCGAAGCCGAAATGATGTCTTATCAGTTTTGCTGATACTGAAATACCTGTATCAACCACATCCTTTCCTTTGTATTGGAATGTGATTTCGCAGTCACTTCGTCGTATCGAATCGATAGCCTTATCGGTAGCATCTTTGAATGCCTGTGTAAGTGCGGCCTCTGAAGAGAAAAACAAGCCTGGTATGAGAGCCAGGAAAAAGGCATAAATTATCCTGCCGACGGTACATTTCATGTGCGCCCCCTTAAATAGAAACAATTGATATAAGATTTCCCGGAGCAGGCTCCCCGACAGCCCGGTTAATATTGTAATATATATTTTTAAATGAAATCCGAAATCCGAAATCCGAAGTCTGAAATCCGAAGTCTGAAATCCGAAATCTAAAATCTAAAATCTAAAATCTAAAATCTGAGATCTGAGATCTGAACGGGCCCTCCTTCGCAGAAGACTGCTATGGAGGGCGGGGCATTTTCTCATGAACTACAGCCAGTCTGTCAACATCAGGCAGAAACGGTTTCCGCCTCTTTCTCTTCGACGTTTGAGGTACCGGAACCAGGGATCAAAGCCTGAAAAAGAGGAACAAGCTCTGGATTTTTCGAACGGAACACCTTTACCCCAACGGCGCTTATCTGGGTAATAAGCTGTTCCAGTCTTAACTGCAGAGTGTTTTTGTCTACGGTGCCAAGCTTTCGAACCAGTTTAACATTTTCCTGAGATTTGTCAGCATCGATAAGCTGATCACGAAGTGATTCGACTTTTACTATATCATCTTCCAGTATTCTGGCGTTATTCAGGGCCCAATCGCTGTATTTGTTATAACCTTCAATAATCAGATTCGCAGCAGCAATAGTTTTAGGCTGGTTTTTTTTATCAGTTGTGGTCCCAACTCCAAATGCTTTCAGGATTTCCTGCTTAACATCAGGTGCACTCTTGATCATCTCACGGAGATCCATCACCTCAAAGTGAAGCTCTTCGGTAATTGCATCTTTGCCCTTTGTTGCACTTTTCTGCCCCTGCAGATTCCCTATCTGGCCGGCTCTGCTCAATTCAAGTTTCCTGAGCCCGGTTTCCAGCTCCGTCATTTCTTCGGCTCTTATTCTGTCCTGCAAATCAGACCGATACTTGTAAATAAGTCCGCAAGCCTGATGACCTTTTACAGATACTTCCTCGATTGTCCATTTGGTATTGATTTTGCCCATAACAGGTGCCTCCTGAATGTGTGTAATTAAAAAAACAGTATCGCAGCGTTTCTTAAGTAGCGACTCGCGCGTATACTTTTTGCTTATCGGAACTCTATTGCCGCAAATCCTGTAAGTCGATCAGGTGCTATGCGGCTGTCATTACCAGAGAATTGTCCAGATCAGAAAAAAACTTTACGCGAAACTTTGTTGAACGAAAACCAGAACCATTATTATTACAAGCCGTTAACAGGACATTATGTCAGTACGGGCTTTAAGGGAACTAATGCCGGCTAAAAAAAGATCGTGATAGCTAAGAGATTGCCGCCTTATTGCCGGCAGGGCGACGTTTTAATAATCATGGGCGAAAAAGTAAAATCTATCAATAATAATTATAAATAGATATAGACAGAGGTTAATGTCAATAAAAAAATGAATTTTTATTGGAGAAAAACAGCTCCACAATCATCCGATGCCTGAAAAGGGCTGTAATCCTGCAAACAAATTCCACAACTCAAGCGCCAAATCCTAAACAAATCCCAATGACCAATCATTCAAATTTTCCATCGCAGGGGATCCGGCAGCTCTGGGGTATCATGTAATGATGGATACGGTTTGAAGCAGGTGAAAAATGGCTAAAAACAGGTTGGACATCCCTTTTTAACAAGAAAAAAGTCTTTTTTACTACTTAATCACTGTTATTAGCGCTTAAAAATTCATTTTTTCTATATAATCGACGTTTTTTTGAGAGAAAATCAATGTTTCAGGCAAATGATTTATTATTTTAAGCACATTCTTCATTGATTTTGTGAAGAATTTAATTGAATTTGGTAAGAAAATTGTTGTTTTTGCCAAGTTTTTTATCGATTTGAGCAAGTTTTTTATTGTTTTTGTTAAGCATCATATTGTTTTTGTTAAGCATCATATTGTTTTTGGAAAGCCAGAAATTGTTTTTGTTAATGCGCAGATCGTTTTTGTTAATGCGCAGATCGTTTTTGTTAATGCGCAGATCGTTTTTGGCAATACGCAGATCGTTTTTGGCAAGGCGCAGATCGTTTTTGGCAAGGCGCAGATCGTTTTTGGCAAGGCGCAGATCGTTTTTGGCAATACGCAGATCGTTTTTGGTAATACGCAGATCGTT